>JAAZCB010000856.1 GCA_012513545.1 Clostridiaceae bacterium | reverse complement strand
GCTTCCAGTCTGACCGGATCTATATTATATGTATCAGGATCCACATCCACAAAAACCGGCACCGCCCCCGCCAGTGACACCACTTCCCCGGTGGCAAAGAAAGTAAAATCCGGTACGAATACCGCATCCCCCGCTTTTATATCCCAGGCCATCAGCGGTAAACTGAGAGCATCAGTCCCATTGGCACAGGCTATACAATGCTTCACACCCACATACTCAGCCAGACTCTCCTCCAGTTCCCTTACCTGCTGCCCGGAAATAAAATTGCAATCATTTAAAACCCTTTGCACTACCTGATCGATATCAGTTTTCAAAGACTGATACTGAGCCTTCAAATCACGAAACTGCACTTATACCTTACCTCCAAATAAGCTTAATCATCCATTATTGATCTTTTCATATTCTGTATAAACCTCTCATGATCAATAGCAAAATTGCCAGTTACTGTTTCCCCCTCTAATATATTCTTAGTCACAACAGCCCCCAGGCTTATTCTTGAACTATCTCCAATCACTAATCTGTTAGAAATAGTTGCGTTTACTCCTATCCAAACATCATTTCCTATCACTGTATTTCCAGATAATTGTGCGCCTGCTGCTATAAAAACCCTATTGCCAATTTTTGTTCCATGACCAACATGAACCATAGCATCTAATTTTGTATGTGTTCCTAACAACGTAGTATCTGAAGGCAAAGTTCCTCGTGCAATATGACAGTTGCTGCATATCTCTACATTATCCTCTAACACTACCTGACCCATATCTACCAATCCCAATACTTCATTATCTTCAACCCGGGTAAATGAAAAACTCTTGCCTCCTATTACAGTCCCAGCATGGATTACACAATCATTTCCTATACTTGTGTGTTCGTTTATTACAACAAACTCACCAATAAACACATTGTTACCAATTACCACGTTTTCAGGGGCTATGTATGCCAGAGGACTAATTTTGCAATTTCGACCGATTTTATTTTCATACGTTTTTAATTTATAATCGGAATTATTAACAAGGCTATTATGTATAGCATGAAAAACTTTTTTGGGTTCTTCTGAGCAAAAGATCCCCCAATCATTATCTGGCAGCTCGTCAATGATCTCCTTTTTTGAAATAACACAACCAACCGATTTATTATTTCGCAAAGCTTCAATGTATTTTGGATTTTCCAGAAAGGTTAAAAATGGAGATGCCATTTCCACTGTACAATAATTCAATGCAGAAAACTCACCATCTCTAATTAAAATACCATCCAAATTTATAATTGCTTCTGATAATTTCATAAAAACCACTCTCTTAAAATATTACCTAAATAATTCTTTCCAAATACTAATCACTCAAATCTGCCTTTGAAATCCATCGTAAATCTATACCCTCGTTATCTCATTTATAACTGCTTTCATGGATAGTATGTTTAGATTTAGTTACTATTTCCGTTAAATTCTACTTATTATTCCTAAGGATTCGTGCAGGATTTCCTGCAACCACTACATTGTCCGGTAAAGATTTTGTTACAACTGCTCCTAAACCAATGAAGCAATCGTCACCAATACTTATACCATTCATCACAGAGCAATTTGGCCCCAACCATGTCATTTCTCCTATATAAACGCTCCCACTAATTTCAGCACAAGCAGCGACTAAACTTCTCCTCCCTATCTGTACATTGTGTCCGATATGTACATGGTCATCTGTTTTCACATAATCACCAACTGAAGTATTATCAATGGTACTTCCCACAACTGTATTTAAAGCTCCAATCTCAACATGATTACCAATGATTACTTTCCCCAAATGCGGAATACGGATAGGCCGTCCCTGTTCATCCCTTTCAAAGCCAAAACCTTCTTCGCCTATTACTGTATTAGATTTAATCAAGCAGTCATGCCCTATAGCCGTGTTATCCCCAATTACAACATGATGCCTGATTTTTGTACTATCACCAATTATTACATTGTTGCCTATAATAGAATATTCACCAATTGATACGTTTTTCCCAATAGAAACATTCTCGCCTAAACATGCAGATGCTGCGATTCCAGGAACGATTTCCGGAACAAAAAACTCATGAACCGCTCGAGCAAAATCCAGACGCGGATTATCACTTATTATATATGTAGATGTTAATTTGCCTTTATATTCTTTAGTCACTATTGCAGTTAAATCCTGTTTGCCAGAAAGCTTATCAATAATTTGTTCATCAAACTTTTTAGCAAAGGCCAGTCCCCCTTCACAACACCGATCCAATGAACAAGGTTTTATAACAGCATGGTCCTGTCCGTTAAGCTC
>JAAZCB010000079.1 GCA_012513545.1 Clostridiaceae bacterium | reverse complement strand
GGGATAATAAGTTGATGCTTAAATACAAAAACAATTTTGAAGTATTAACTTCGAACAATCCCGCATTAAAGAATATATCAGGAAAAAATGCAGTATATTTCACACCTGATGGAGACTATTTAAAAACAGCCGGCGCTCCCGTCTCTGGTAATAGTTCTCGTACTGTTTTCATGGTAGTTAGACCGGAGGCAAGTGTTGCCAATATTAGTTTACTGACGATGGCTTCTAGTGTTGCTTCCACTGGCTACCTGTCTTTAAGGACAGATGCAAACGGTAATTTAGCCGTTCAAAACTCATCCGGCATGGTAACAAGCACCAATCTAAAATTATCGCCAGACGGAAACTATATAATCTCCTGCCGATATGACAAAGATGCCTCGACAAATAATGTAATACTTTCGCTCAATGGTGCTACTTTCACTGGTACATTAACCGGCAGCCTCAATACCGATGGGCCGATACAGCTGGGAAGTGATTCACTGACATCCGTCACTGGCACCAGCGACTTTACCGGATATATCGGTGATGTCTTTGTGTTTAATGGTGCTTTGCGTAATGAACGCTTCATAAAACAGACAGGAACCATTATTATTAAAAAAGACTGGGACTGCGCACCAGAGATGGATATTGTCAAGCGGTATTTATCTGTTAAATATGATTTAAGTATATCCTTAGCTAATAATTATTATTGGCTTAACCGGGTTATTAACTCAAACAACCCAAAGCTAAACGATCTGCACTGGAAGAATAATGGTTGGGGGGACCAGAATTATTGGAATGGAAACAATGATCTTTGGCCATATAAGACAAGCGGTACTGACCCATACAGCTTCCCTACCGCAATCTGGCTGGACGCTTTCCAGCTTTCCGGGGAACGGATAAATACTTGGACACCTCGAATAGGGGGCACTGCATTTAATTTTACCGTGCCTATCCCTAAATCGCTTAATGCCATAGCTTTTAACCAGTCCTCAGTTATTGCTGGCGGGGATAAACAAAACCTTTTCCAATATGACACTGATAATCAGATTTTAAATCAAACTGACAGTTTTAATGTTTCGAAATATAGCATTAGTGATATGCTTTTAGCTGACAATGAGGTTGTTGCCCTGCTAAACAATTACAATAATATTTCAACACAAAACTATATAGCCAGAATCGCTGAAAGTGGTAATAACGCCTTGCTCAGCAGTGTGATGAGTCATCAATTGAATTCCATTTATTCTTATAATGAGGCGGCGCTGCTGTTGGTGACGGGAAACAATGGTACCATACTGTGCTCCCAGGATAAAGGTGTCACATGGTCCTCGATTAATTCTGGCACGACTCGAAATTTATCGACTGGCTGCATACGTTAAAAAAGACGGATTTGCATTAAGGAGTGACAATGATTTGATGAAATCTGAGCAACGGGGATTCACTTTAGTTGAAATTATGTTGGTTTTAGCCCTTCTCGGTATGGTTCTGGCAGCAGGTTGGGGTGTGTTTACTTTAGCCATGAAATCCTGGGAGGTTTTTCAGATCAGACAGGAAGCTGAAGCAGCGGTAAGACTTACCAGTATGGTGATTACACATGAATTGGATTATGCCAGCTTCCTGGAAATCCGCAAAGAAAATATGTGGCCTGCAGATAACAATCTTAACACAGGTGATCGTATCATATATACCAATGTTGATGGTGATAAGGTTTTCTTGAGTGAATATAACGGTTCAAACCTTACACCATCAACCATTATCGAAACGGAACGCTGCACTCTGGAATTGTCCTTTAAAAAACCGGAATATCCTGTTGATTCAAAAACATATTTGAGG
>JAAZCB010000855.1 GCA_012513545.1 Clostridiaceae bacterium | reverse complement strand
GAACATAGTGGTAATATGACCGCTTTGAAAAAGGTTTTCGATTCTTGTTCTAATAGACGCAGGCAGGTAGCCAATGTGATATGCTACGCCCTTTTTTATCATGTCGGCAAGGTAGTAGTCACCATGTACTTCCTGTGTAATATCCCCCGACAATGCATCCAACTCAGCATTGTTTCTCTCGCTAAGCTGTTCCGCAAAAATTCTTGCGGCTTCAATTGCTTTAGTACGCCCATTATAATATACAATATTTTGGCTTCTCTCATCTGGCGGAAGGCGCATATTCTTAGCTTCGAAAAGAAGTAAAATATCGTTTAATGTTCTGATTGCCGGATTGACCCTCGCGATGGGTACGGTCTGACCGGTGTGTTCATTGTAGGCATCAATCTTCTGGTTTATAAAGTCCAGCAAATACTTGACCTGTATTACTGGCGAATAAGTCATTGCCAGGGTATTCTCATCCTCGCTATCGAACGCGTCCAGCAGAAGTCTTAGATAAACCTGTGGATTGGGGATATTAGGCGAAGCAAAAATGAAATGGGGACGTTGCGGCCTGTTTATTAGCATATCGACAACTTTGTAGTAGAACGGACCACGGCTATTTTTACCGGAAAGTTTGTGTGCCTCGTCAATGAACAGATAATCAATTTGTAAGTTAGGTCGGCTGATGAGAAGGTATAGTAGTCGTTCTGGAGTGAGTACCAGTACGAAATTATGATCTTCTTCCAATGCAATTTCACCAGCAGCTGTTACGACTCGATAATTATTTGAACTCAACATATCCGCTAAGTCATCAATTATTTTCCCACGTACTTCGTTAATAAGCGCTTTTGTTGGTACTATTAAAGCATAATTTTTCTGTGCCCCGTTAATGATCTCATCCTTTATGAACATACGCATAATAAAGGACTTTCCCATTGAAGTTGGCCCAGAGTAACTGAAACACGGGTCTGATAGATGGTCATACGCTTCTTTTTGCGAGCTGAAGAATTGCATTTTTGGCTCTGCGGGAATAGTTAAGTAATCACTTCGTAGCTGAGTAAAAATTTGTTCCAGCACATCAAGCCCACGATAATCCGAATCTATTATTTTTAATCCCTGATGGTTACCTGTGCTTGTAAATACCGCGCTTGCGTACAGTTTTACCAGTGGGTCATCTCCATAAAGTTCGTTCAGAAGAATAACAATTTCTTGTGCCCACATCTTGTGTATGCTACTACGTTTGGGATTTGTGGATTTAGACAACAGATCAGCAAATCGCAGCGCATCCAGAAGGTTAAATGCCTTCAGTTGATTTGTTTTATCAAGCTCAAAGAGTTTAAGTGAGTAGTTATATAGGATCGTTTCACAAAGTTCGTTCAAGTATTCGTTTTCTTCGATGTCGGCAAATATTGCATCGCCCAACTTTATTTTATCTGTGCTCATCATAAGTCTACATCTCCTTTCAGGACCGCCTCCATAATAGATTTTTTATCGTCCTCAGCGTCGTTGAAAGGCAAAACATAGAAATAGAAGGAATGCATTCCGAGGTTATTATCTTTGATTTTCTGTAAAATATGAGGTATCTCGGCCTTGATGTCATCCCTCATCTTTGCTTCAGCGAGAGCTTCATATTCAGAAAGAGGATAGTCTTTTCCGAGCCCGAGTGAATACCCAAGGAAAACGCCATATGAAGTATTATAAGCTGCTTTCTTTTCACGGCTCGGGATCAGAATATCTCTTGCAAGCTGAATATCTTCGGCATCGCACATTACTTCAAGCGAAACATCTCGTATCATTCTCAATTCGCTGTTCTTGCTTTCATTCATTCGAAT
>JAAZCB010000854.1 GCA_012513545.1 Clostridiaceae bacterium | reverse complement strand
TAAAGGTGACGTTGTACTTGGCTCAATAGCTGCGCTATCGAAAGAATATGCTTTGTTTAGCAATATCGCTATTGATAATTTAACCATAAGAGCCACATCTGATAAATATACATCAATTGGAGGGATTGTGGGCCAGTCAAACATATCATTCTTTGACAGAATATATGTTTCTAATATTCAAATTTATGGCAAATCGAATGATTTATTACGCGTTGGTGGCATGATTGGTAATGGTGGTGGTTATCGAATCGCATATATTAAAGAATCATTTGTAGAAAATATGTATGAGAACTAGAATTTAACACCAATTATTCAGCAGTAGCCGGTATTGTTGGCGAAGGGACTGAACTATTAATTCTTGACACTTACGTTGCAAATATGGAAATTCATATAATTAAAAACTCATCAGTTTACTATACTATGGGTGCAAGTATTGCTGTAGGATTTTCGATGAATATTGATAATGTCTATGCGTATAATGTCAAATTTTTTGGTGACATTCCAGTTAATTTTGGTGGCATAGTTGCAGGACATTCTTGGATGAGCTACATCAATGATAGTTTTGCTTACAAGATATTCATAAACGATGTAGAAACAACAAACCTTATCGGTGAATGGGGCTATACAGCAAACAACATATACTATGGAAATACAGATTTTGTATACTCTGAAAATTTTTATTTGACAACTTTAAAATGGTCAAATCAGGTATGGGAATTTTCATCACTTAATCCTATTGATAATAAATTAGCATTTTTCAAGTAGTTTAATAGATTAGTATTTTAATAATGTTTTCAAAAATTGCACTTATGTTTTGATTCATTTTTTAAAATACCTTAGTTAAGCCCTAATTTAGGGGTGCTAAAATAAATCATAGGGTGCTAATTTGTATTAAAATAGGTAGCATCACACAGTCGAGTAATGGGGACTTGAACCCAATAAATCACTTTTTTGATGAAGGAATCAAACATTGTAATTGTACCTGGTGATCTAGAGGAAAAACTAGTAAATATGTTACTTTGGTATTATTGACAGTTTTTGAGTATGTAAAGGTAAACATATTTTGGCTGATTTTGATGTTTCTTTGATACACACAACGTTGACTTTGCAAGCAATTTGGTCGTATCAACGCACGTGGAGACGGTGGTATTGATGTCAAGGGTAGATAAGTAAGTGTATAGAAAAGCCTTGAAATAAAGGCTTTTCGAGATTTTAGAGAAAAAATCTGATGTGTGAGAATCGTGAAAATATCTGTTCGTGGAAACAAGTCCAAAGGCATGATTTTGAACGTGACTGAGCGATTTAGATAACATGGGTTTGCGTGTGGTAAGTTAAGATGTTTTGGGTTTTTAGGGCTTGCTGAGTGGTCGATTTAGATGTTTTTTGGATTTTCCGAAGTTGAGTGTTCAGGATAGATGCCATAAAGGAAATGTTTGACAATGCAAGGGTTAGCATATAGCATCTGGGAAGGAGTCATGTTATGTCAATTAGCGAAATAGGCTGCTGTGGCGCTTATTGCCGTACTTGTTCCGCATTTATAAACCAGGCATGTAAAGGCTGTAAAGTTGGTTATGAAAGCGGAACCAGAGATATTTTAAAGGCAAAATGCAAGATGAAAGTTTGCTGTATTTCTAAAAAACTACAATCATGTGCTGATTGCAGTGAATATTGCACTTGCAGTGTACTCAATGATTTTTATAACAAAAACGGCTACAAATATCAAAAATACAGACAAGCTACCGATTACATCAGAACTTATGGATATGATGCATTTCTTGCAGTAGCAGACAAGTGGAAGAATGCATATGGGAAATATGAATGATGCGCCATCCTAATATATATATGTAGTCCTCAAATATACATTAGATCTCCTTCTTTTAGATTTTTTTAGACGGACTATTTTATAATTGAATTATAGATCACATCACAGACTAGTTTATTTCATCCTTACAGC
>JAAZCB010000853.1 GCA_012513545.1 Clostridiaceae bacterium | reverse complement strand
CTGAATTCTTTCAGCCACCATTGCAGCGTGTTCCTTATGGTCTTTCTGGATCTTCTGAAGCTCACTTTTAACCTCCGGAATTTTGGTGTGCTGAATATACTTTTCATATCCGTGTATTGCCATATAATGTCCTTCAAGAACAGCATTGAGTTCTTGAATAACTTTGTCTTCCATAATATAAGCACTCCCTTACAGCTTTTAATGGTATTATTCCCATCAAATCCTTTGCTATTCAAGAGTATTTTGACTTCACGCTCAGTCTAAAGCGTTATATCAAGGCGGATCAATCGGGCTAAAATGTTAGCGTCCTTTCTATATACAGTATCTGTAGACAGACTTCCCCTGTTCCCAACCAGTAAAAGTTTACCTCCACCAAGCTTTTTTACTTGCCGCACCATTCTTTTTCCATTATATTGAATAAAATAAATTCCATCTGTGTCAATGTCCTGAACACTAAGAGCAAAGGCATAATCACCTTTAGACATTCTAAAACCCGTCATTTCATTGTCTTCAATCTGCAAGTAGAAAACCTTGTCTTTCGGAAATCCCTCAACCTTGTTTGATACAATGGGAAGTTGTCTTGTTTCTGCCAACTTCTCCATTTTGTAATTGTAAACAGGCACCGCCATAAGTATTCCTGACAGAGCATCATTCCATACATCCTGCACAGGTTTTTCAACAACTCTTACAACATTCCTGTCAGGCTCAGGTTTATTATCCTTTTCATCATCATATAGATTAAGCTTGCCTACTTCCTGACGCAGAGCTTTTGATATCTTTCCAATCAAGTCTTCCTTTATAATTCTTTTTCCAGCCTCAACATTCACAATAAATGCTTCTGTAACTCCAATCGCTTTAGCAAGCTGTTTCCGGGTCATTCCAACTTCCTTTCTAAGCCTTGCTATTTCTGAACCCATTCTACTCATGTTAAGCCTCCATGCAAAATTAATTACTCTTTATCTCATAATAATACTAATAATAATTTTAAATATAAAGCTTCAGAAAGTCAAAGCAAGATTGGAATGAATAATTTATTTGTAAGTTCTTCGCTGTATTTCATTATTAATTATGTAAAGTATTAAAGGTCAAATCTTATACGGGTCCTCATCAATTAAATATGCGAGCATTTCATTTTTACATTCACTCTTATAGATCCACTCTCGCATTTCCTTAAGCCTTTCATACTCCCAACGTCCAAACTTTTTTATGTACTTGTCCTTTAGACTATCTCTTGCAGCTTCGTACCTCAGTTTCTTCTGCCAGGGTTTTGTAAAAAAACTGTATACATGATTATTTAGATCATTTAACTTCAGGCTTTCCCATTCATTTTTATCAAACCATACCCCACTGCAACTTCCGCAGTGATCCAGGCAAAAATCCAGCCTGTTGTCTACTTTATATTTTATTAATATCCTCCCACAGTCCGGGCATATTTTAGCCTGTTTGCAGTCAGAAACCGGCAAGTTGATATCCGTAATTGCTAAATCCTGTTTTTCTTCAGGTTTACTGTTTGTGTGCCATTTCCAGTAGTCCTCGTGCCTTATCCAGTACCCTGCACATGAAACACATTTATATACCTTTAGGTTTTCAGCCAGCACATGGATATCAAGGGTTCTTTCTTTACATATGGGACAAATCATACAATATCACCCCTTTCATAATATTTTTATTAATGGTTTGTACATAATATTCCTATCTGATCTTTAAAATAAGTTTGGAAAATCGAAAGAGGTTTAATTAAAAAGAAATTAATTAAAAAGAGGCTAATTATAAGTGCTATTAGCCTCTCACAGTGTATAATTTTAACTTTTTTACACTATCTTACGCCTACATTTTAGAAACAATATTCCTATACAGTAAATGTTGAAATTGCGCTGTTAAGCTCCTGTGCCATATTTTTAAGGAGCTTAGCCTGGTTTGCCAGCTGCTCAATATCATTTATCTGATTCTGGGCTGTTGCAGATACTTCTTCTACCGTTGCTGCTGTCTGTTCTGAGACTGCAGAAATATCATTAATTGCATCGAGTGTCTTTTGTCTTGAGGCCATAATCATATTAACGGAAGCCTCGAAGCTGTTCATAAGTATTCCTATATCCTCCATGGACTTAAATATTTCCTTAAAAGAATTGTCCGTTTCTCCAACCGCTTTCATTTGCTGTTTAATAATATTCTGTGTATTATCAGCTGATTTTACGGTAACTTCTGTCTTCTTTAATATATTCTCAATAACATTGCTTATCGTTTTTAATGATTCATTTGTCTGTTCTGCAAGCTTACCTATATGATCTGCTACAACTGCAAAGCCCCTGCCTGCTTCCCCGGCTCTCGCAGCTTCTATGGCTGCGTTTAATGATAGAAGGTTTGTTTGATCTGATATACTTCCAATAAACTTAATGACTTTCTCTATCTCCTTCATATCGATATTCAGTGAGTTGATGCTCTTAACTATGTCATCTGTTACTTCACCAGTTTGAATTGATTTTTCATTAAGGGACTTTACTGCAACAAGAGCATTTTTACTTAACTCTTTTGTATCCTGAATAATTTGAGCAGCCTGCTTCATCTCTTTTTCAACCCTGTTTATATCATCTGACAACTCATTAACGTAATCGACTGTCTTTACGCTGTTTATTGCCTGCTCTGATGCACCGGCAGCAATCTGCATCATACTTTCACCAATTTGCTCTGCTGAAATCTGGTATGTTGACGAAAGCTCATTTACGTCACCTGCTGTTTTCAATACCTGATTTGATGATATATTAACCTTTGATACCAGAAATCTTATAGTTTCAACCATACTACCAAAATCGTTGCTCAACGCAGATATCTCATCATGGAACTTATCCTTAATTGATATGCTGAGATTTCCGCTTCTTACTTTTTTCATAAGAGACTCAAGGCTTGTTAATGGCGATAATATGCTGAACGAAATTATTAACGATACCAATACAGCCAGTACGAATATTACGAAACCTACTTTAAACATATTTGATAAAATACTATTGGAATCTTCAGTAAGGTATGACATAGGTATTGTCCCTGTAATAAACCAGTTTGTGTCCTTTATTCTTGAAAATGAAATCAGATAGCCTTCTTCTCCAATATCAGTCACGAATGTACCTTTTATGTCTCTACTTTCTCCTTCAACGTTTTGTTCCGATTCCAATTTTTCTACTTGTTCTTTGATTTTTTCTACCACTTCCTGATTCGCATAAGCAGTATTTATTGGTACTTTACTTTTATCTTTACTTGAGATAACAACTCCATTTGAATCTAGAATAAACAAACCGGTAGTATCGGTTAATTCAACAGGACTGT
>JAAZCB010000852.1 GCA_012513545.1 Clostridiaceae bacterium | reverse complement strand
TTATACAAACTTTTTATTTTATTGTATATATGCTCTGACAACATATACTCATTAAAGAGCTGCAAGTAATTTATCCCTTTATATTTTGCAGGTTACCTCAAAACAAAAACAAGAAGAACTGCAACCCCAATTGATACGGATAACAATATAAAATCAAGACTTTTAAACCTTAACTGCTTCATTCTTGTTCTTCCCTTCCCACCCCTGTAACATCTCGCTTCCATAGCCATGGCAAGTTCGTCGGCCCTTCTGAAAGCGCTTACAAACAATGGGACCAAAACAGGAATAAAGCTCTTCGCCCTCTGTATAATGTTACCTGACTCAAAATCAGCCCCTCTTGAAGCCTGTGCCTTCATTATCTTGTCTGTCTCCTCAAGGAGCGTTGGTATAAATCTCAGTGCAATTGTCATCATCATGGCAAACTCATGAATCGGGGCGCCAACCTTCTTTAACGGGTTCATTAGCTTTTCGAGCCCGTCAGTTAGTGAAATAGGTGTAGTAGTAAGCGTCATCAGCGAAGTAATCATTATAAGTAACGATAGCCTTAAGGTAAGCTTTATCGCAGTATCCATCCCCTCATAGGTAAGCTTTATGAACTTATATTCAAAAAAGGCCGTTCCTTCGGTTGTAAGGAGGTTCATAAGAGTACTGAACGCAATTACGAAAACCAAAGGTTTAAGCCCTTTTAATGTATATCTTATGGGCACCTTTGAGATTTTAATTCCAATCATAGTAAATACCGCAAGGGCCAGAAACCCGACATATGAAGAAATAACAAATGTCACCAGCGAAAAGGCAAATGTAAGAATAATCTTAACTCTTGAATCTGCCTTATGCAGTATTGACTCTCCAGGAAAATATTGTCCGAGCGTTATGTCTTTTATCATTTACTATTGTCTCCCCAACTCTTTTTCAAGTACTTCTTTAATTCCTCTTTAGCTTCTCTGACCGTAAACACTTTTTCATTAATTTCAGGCATCAGATGTTTCAGACCTTTCATAAGGTATGTAATTTGAGGAGCCGATAGACCTATTGACTCCAACATCTCCGTATTCTCAAATACAGTTCTGGCAGAACCGTCAATTTGGATTTTCCCACTATTCATAACAAGTACCCTGTCTACATTTTCTGCTATATCCTCCATACTGTGTGATACAAGTATGACAGTCATTCCCTTATCCCTGTGAAGTCCTTTAATAAGTGAAAAAATTTCATCCCTGCCTTTCGGGTCCAATCCTGCCGTTGGTTCATCAAGAACCAGCACTGACGGCTCCAGTACAAGAATTCCTGCAATTGCTACACGTCTTTTTTGCCCTCCGGAAAGCTCAAAGGGTGATTTGTCGAGAATTTCTTCACCAAGTCCGACAGCTCTCAATGCTTCTATTACTCTACTGTGGCTTTCTTCCTTCAAAATTCCCCTCTTTTGAAGTCCGAAGGCTATATCCTTATAAACACTCTCTTCAAAAAGCTGATGCTCCGGATATTGAAAAACCAGTCCCACCCGTCTTCTTATAGCTTCTGAGCCTTTAATGGAAATATCTGCACCGTCTATAAATACACTTCCGGAGGTTGGCTTCAATAGACCGTTGAAATGCTGAACCAATGTTGATTTGCCAGACCCAGTATGTCCTATTATGCCAATTATCTCCCCGTCTTCAATTTGTAGATTTACGTTGTCCAATGCTTTTTTCTCAAAGGGTGTTCCTTTCATATAAATATAGGTGAGATCTTTTACCTGTATTGACATACTGCCTCCATATTTTTATTATAGAAATATCACTTTAATAACGTATAGTTTATTACTATTTACCTATGCTATAATATTAGTTGCAAACTCACATTCATTATAAATTATATTGTTATATCATATTATTATCAAGGAGATAGTTGCCTGATGGAACATTATTACTCACAAAATCCTAATACTCCACACGATATTGGAGAAATTGAATACAGAACAGGTGGATGTATACTTCATCTTTATACTGATTCAGGCGTTTTTTCTAAAAACAGAGTAGATTTCGGCAGCAGCCTTTTAATAGAATCTGTGCCTGAAATTTCGGGAAGTCTTCTTGATATTGGCTGTGGTTATGGTGTAATCGGGATATCTCTGGCTATTCGGAACCCTGACTCAAGGGTGACTATGATAGACATTAACGAAAGGGCCGTCGATCTGGCAAATCGCAATATACATGTGAATAAAGTAAATAATGCAACTGCGCACCTGAGTGATGGCTTTTCAAAAGTATCCTGCAAATTTGACGCTATAGTAAGCAACCCTCCTATTCGAACAGGCAAGAAGGTTATATACCCGATTTTTGAAAATAGTATAAACTATTTAAATGACGGCGGCTCAATCTATATCGTCATACAAAAGAAGCAGGGGGCCAATTCAGCGGCTGCTAAGCTTGAATCAGTTTACGGTAATTATGAAGTGATTAATAAGGATGCAGGTTACTGGATAATTAAAAGCACGAAAGTATGATTACAATTCTTTTAACGTTTCATATATTCCTTTATATAATATAAAGCACTATCAATATCCAGTATCCCGGACGGAAACTCATATCCCTCCCGGGTAAGTTCATAAAACAATTCGGATATTTGAGGAACATCCAATCCAAAGCTCTTTATCTCTTCAACCCTCGAAAAAATCTCGGAAGGTTTACCATCCATCACAATACTTCCTTCGTGTATAACAAGTACCCTATCAGCTAGAGCTGCTTCCTCCATGTGGTGTGTAATATTAATTACAGTAATCTTTTTTTTACTGTTTAGCTCGGCAATGACAGACAATACCTCTTTTCTCCCTATAGGATCAAGCATTGACGTAGCTTCATCGAGCACTATACACTTTGGTTTCATAGCCAGAATACCTGCAATGGCTACCCTCTGCTTTTGTCCGCCTGATAAATTATGTGGTGCACTGTTGCGATACTCGAGTAATCCAAC
Source organism: Clostridiaceae bacterium (assembly GCA_012513545.1). The sequence goes on along the minus strand of JAAZCB010000852.1, from coordinate 10,074 downwards.
CCGTCCTAAGGCTTCATCAACTCTTGTACAGATCTCATCTGGGTCCATTCCCAGGTTTTCCGGACCGAAAGCAACATCCTCCTCAACAGAAGTTGCAACAATCTGATTGTCAGGGTTCTGAAACACCATACCAACCGTCTGCCTTATCTCCCACAGGTTTTCTTCTTCATTAACCTGAAGGTTATTAATATGTATAGTCCCTTTTTGGGGAATAATAAGGGCATTCAGAAGCCTTGCAAAGGTTGATTTTCCAGACCCGTTCCTGCCAATTACAACTACATATTCGCCCTCTTTAATACGGAGATTGACATCCCTTAGGGCTGTATAGCCAACAGTACCACTCTGATTTTGTCTGTAATTAAACTCTACATTTTCTGCACTAATAATAATGCCCATAGTATTTTTCTCCCGCTAATAAATTGCATACTATCAATATGTAAACAGTATAAAGGGACTAGAGTGAGTATTCTTCACCTAATCCCCTATGATATTCATTCTGTTTAAATTTTACTGAACAAATTCCAGAATAACCATTTCAGCTGCATCGCCTCTTCTGGTTCCTATCTTGTAAATCCTTGTATATCCGCCGTTCTTATCCTTGTACTTTGGAGCTATTTCATCAAATAACTTATTTGTCAAGCTAACTGGTTTTCCATCAGCATTTTTTATCTTATAGAACCAATTCATAGCTCTTCTTCTGGCATGAAGTCTTGATGGCTTATCAACCTGCACCATATCGGTTTTTATTTCTCTTTCAACCACCTGATACTTATTTCCATTCTTTGATGTAACAGTGTTTGTTATTTTATTGCCCTTAGGGTCAAGTTTTGCTGCGCTAACTTTAACCTTGCTTGAGGTTACATTATCGCATTCTTTTACCGCTAAAGAGATAAGTTTTTCAGCAATACTTTTAACTTCCTTAGCTTTCGCCTCAGTTGTTTCAATTCTACCATTTTCAAAAAGTGATGTGACCAGACCTTTGAGCATTGCTTTTCTCTGGTCGGTCGCACGACCTAATTTCCTTTGCGCTGGCATTATTATACCTCCTTTACTACAAATCTGTTTTTTATACTTCAGTCTTAAACCTTAACAGTTCTTTATTAACATTCAGTCTTCACTTGGAGACAGGGACAATCCCAAGGCTTTCAGCTTGTTGAGAACCTCTTCAAGAGATTTCCTGCCAAGATTTCTTACCTTCATCATGTCTTCCTCTGTCCTATTAGTCAGATCCTCTACTGTATTAATACCTGCTCTCTTCAAGCAGTTATATGACCTGACAGAGAGATCAAGCTCTTCTATTGTCATTTCAAGAACTTTTTCCTTTTTGGTTTCTTCCTTTTCAACCATTATTTCAGTGTTTTTAGCATTATCTGAAAGATCAATAAAGAGATTCAGATGTTCGCTCATAATTTTTGCACCGAGGCTGATTGATTCATCCGGCTTGATACTGCCATTGGTCCAGATCTCCAATATCAGCTTGTCATAATCGGTAACCTGACCAACACGAGTGTTATCTACCGTATAATTAACCTTCCTGACAGGAGTAAAAATTGAATCTACGGGAATAATACCTATTGGCTGACCAGGATGCTTGTTCTTCTCAGCAGGTACATAGCCCCTGCCTCTATCGAGCGTAAGTTCCATGTATAATTTTTGTTCTCCGCTTAAGGTTGCAATTTTATGGTCAGGATTAAGTATTTCGACATCTGCGTCCGCCTTGATGTCTGAAGCCCTTACTTCCCCTTCACCGTCTGCTTCGATATAAACTACTTTAGGACCGTCACTTAGAAGATTTAAAGATAATCCTTTTACATTCAGAATTATTTCGGTAACATCTTCAACTACACCTGGTATAGTGGAAAACTCATGCAATACGCCGTCAATTTTTATTGATGTAACAGCTACCCCGGGTAAAGATGAAAGCAATATTCTTCTTAATGAGTTACCAAGAGTAATACCATACCCACGTTCAAGCGGCTCTACTACAAACTTTCCATACGTGTTGTCTTCACTGGCTATTATACTTTCTATTTTCGGCTTTTCAATTTCAATCATCAAAAACCCTCCTTTTTCAAAGCTTATTATTTTTTTGAGGGCAACTGATTCAAAATTCTTTATCTCCTATTACATACTGAAAACTTTCATCTCTAATTTTGAAATCCTCAGTTGCTTAAACCAAGCAAATCTATTTAAGAAGCTTTCTTTTATGCAGAAATACCAAACTGCATGATACCTATTGCTTACTTGGAATATAACTCAACTATAAGGCTTTCTTTTAATGGAAGGTCAACATCTTCTCTTGATGGAAGAGCAACAACCTTACATGACATTTTATCGGCATCTGACTCCATCCATTTTGGTATAGCCCTGCCGCCAGCTGCTTCAGCTATAGCTTTTATTTTAGGAGAACTCATGCTTTTCTCACTAACTGCTATAACATCACCAACCTTAATCAGGTAGGATGGTATATTAACCCTCTTGCCATTTATTGTAAAATGTCCATGCGTAACCAATTGCCTTGCTTCAGGTCTTGAAGATGCAAACCCCATTCTGTAAACAGCATTATCCAGCCTTAATTCAAGTATCTGTAACAGGTTTTCACCCGTAATGCCCTTCTTTTTAACTGCTATATCAAAATATCTTCTGAATTGGCCTTCCAAAATTCCGTAATATCTTCTTGCTTTTTGCTTCTCACGAAGCTGTATACCGTATTCAGACAGTTTTTTCTTGCTCTGTCCATGCTGTCCAGGAGCATAGCCTCTTCTGGAAACCGAACATTTATTTGTATAGCATCTTTCTCCTTTGAGGAAAAGCTTATCACCTTCCCTTCGGCAGAGTCTGCAAGATGCATCGGTATATCTTGCCATTTATTCGAACACCTCCAACATTATAATAAGTTACTATCGTTAAATAATATATTCTGTTTAAACTCTTCTTCTTTTTGGTGGTCTGCATCCATTGTGAGGAATCGGAGTAACGTCTTTAATAAGACTTACTTCAAGTCCTGCAGCTTGAAGCGCTCTGATAGCAGCTTCCCTGCCTGACCCAGGGCCTTTAACATATACTTCTACAGTTTTCAAACCATGTTCCATAGCACTTTTTGCAGCAGTTTCTGCAGCCATTTGCGCAGCATATGGAGTACTTTTTCTTGAGCCTCTGAAGCCAAGACCTCCTGCACTGGCCCATGAAAGTGCATTTCCCATAACATCAGTCAAGGTAACTATTGTATTATTAAATGTAGAACGAATATGAGCAGCACCACGTTCAATATTTTTACGCTCTTTTCTTTTCCTTGTAGTTCTCTTAGCACTTGTTTTCGTTGCCATTAACCCGCTTACCTCCTTTTATGATTACTTCCTCTGAGCACCTACTGTTCTCTTCGGACCTTTACGTGTTCTTGCATTTGTTTTAGTCCTCTGTCCTCTTACCGGAAGACCCATTTTATGTCTTCTTCCTCTATAGCATCCTATTTCCATTAATCTCTTAATATTAAGTGATATCTCTCTTCTTAAGTCACCTTCAACCTTATGTTCCTTATCGATAGTTTCCCTAAGTTTGCTTATTTCATCATCAGTTAGATCTCTTACTCTGGTGTCCGGATTAACACCTGTCTTAGCCAATATATTGTTAGACTGTGTTCTTCCAATACCAAAGATATAAGTTAAACCAATTTCTACCCTTTTTTCTCTGGGTAAATCGACTCCGGCAATACGCGCCATCTTTTTTTGCACCTCCGTTATAATTTTCCAATAATCAAATTTACAATAAATTTTATTTTTAATTCTATAAAATAAACAATCCAGGATACAAGCATGGCAATACATTCCTTAATGCTATTACCCGGCTTGCTCAGCCGCTCCCGTATGTTATTTTAGATCATTTGCAGTCTACAGGTCTTAATGTCACAGACCTACCGACCACCAATACAAGAAGTATTCTTGTAAAATCTTAAACCCGGTAATCAATGGGATTTTACAAAGTATCAGTACTCCGTCAGATGACAGTTGACAAAAGACAGTTATTGCATTAATTCTATTTCTGTCCATTGTCAACTGTCATCTGTATCAAGCTTAACCCTGCCTCTGTTTATGCTTCGGATTCTGACAAATTACCATTATCCTGCCTTTTCTTCTGATAATCTTGCATTTTTCGCAGATTACTTTAACAGACGGTTTTACTTTCATTTTTCATACCTCCTTAGATTACTTAGCCCTCCATGTTATCCTTCCCCGGGTGAGGTCATAAGGAGAAAGCTCTATTGTTACCTTATCCCCGGGTAGAATACGTATGAAATTCATTCTCAGCTTACCTGATATATGAGCTAGAATTTTATGTCCATTGTCCAATTCCACTTCAAACATCGCATTTGGTAATGCTTCAACTACTTTTCCTTCTACTTCAATAACATCTTCTTTTGACAAGCTATAAATCCCTCCTTATTTCCCTATACCAATCCAGCTTTTTAAGCTTCAGACTTATTTTCAATATCAGCGGTTTCCGACAATGCTTTCCGGATTTCTGAATTGGATACTCTTAAATTGTTAACTAACTTTTCTTTTAACTGTTGATTAACATTATCAGTTATGTTCAAATGCTTTATTTTCTTCTTCTTAGCCTTTTCTATTCTCCTTAGATCACCATCTGAAACCAATACATTCAATCCGTCCAAGATGCCTACAATAATGAACTTCTTTCCCTCATCTCTTCCAGCTTTTGAGAATACTATCTGACCTAAGCCAACATCCATAAGTTCACCTCTGACAATTACTAAACAATCAGCTTAGTTTTGTTAATATCAACGGTTCTTCCATAGTAACAGCAATAGTATTTTCATAATGTGCTGACAACTTGCCGTCTGCAGTCACTACCGTCCACCCGTTGTCAACAACCTTAACCTCATAAGTTCCTTCATTTACCATAGGTTCAACAGCAAGTGTCATTCCTTTCTGAATTCTATATCTCTGTCCCCTGCACCGGTAATTAGGTATTTGAGGTTCCTCATGCATTTCTTTGCCTATGCCGTGTCCAACAAATTCTCTGACTACCGAATATCCGTGTTTTATAACATAGTCTTCAATAGCAGCTGAAATGTCTATTATCCTGTTTCCTTCCCTTGCATGCTTAATTCCTTCATAAAAACTCTGTCTTGTTACTTCAATCAATCTTTTTGCTTCATCCGATACTTTCCCGACAGGATATGTCCTTGCGGCATCTCCGTGAAATCCGTCCTTGCAAGCTCCAATATCAATACTTATAATATCGCCATCTTTTAGCTTCCTTAAACCCGGTATACCGTGAACTACTTCAGCATTTACTGACGCACATATACTGGCGGGATAGTCCGCAATACCGGGATATGGTGCTCTATAACCTTTAAACGATGGAACTGCTCCATTGCTCCTGATAAACTCTTCTACAATCCTGTCTAGTTCAATTGTAGTAATTCCAGGCTCTATAGCTTCTTCTACCTTCTTATGGGCTAGAGCAACAATTTCTCCGGCTTTCCTCATCAAATTAATCTCATTACTGGTTTTTATTGAAATCATATTAAACTCCACTTAAAGCTTTTAATACTGACTCTGTAGTTTGCTCAACTTTATCCATTCCAGTAACAGATATAAGCAAACCTTTTTGGTCATAATATTCTATAAGAGGTTCTGTCTGTCTATGATACGTCTCGAGTCTTTTTAACACTGTCTCTTCCTTATCGTCATCTCTTTGTATCACAGGCGAGCCACACTCATTGCAAATTCCTTTATCCTTAGGTGGATTACTATTTATGTGATAACTCATTGCACACTTAGAGCATACGCGCCTTCCAGACATCCTATTAATAATTTCAGTGTCAGGAACCTGGATATTAAGAACGCAGTCAAGTTTTGTACCCATAGATTCAAGTATTTCATCCAATTTCCCAGCTTGTTGTATTGTCCTTGGAAAACCATCAAGAATAAATCCACTTTTGCAATCTTCATTTCCAAGCCTGTCTTTAACAATATTTATTGTCACCTCATCAGGAACAAGAAGACCATTATCAATATATTCTTTTGCTTTTTTCCCAAGCTCGGTATTATTTTTGATGTTATACCTGAATATATCTCCAGTTGAGATATGCGGTACATTATATTTTTTTGATATTACTACCGCCTGAGTGCCCTTTCCTGCTCCAGGTGCTCCTAATATAACAAGTTTCATTATGTCCTCCGCTTATGCCACTTCAATCCTATAAATATAATAGAAACTATTTACTCAAGAAAACCTTTATAATGTCTCATGAGCATTTGTGATTCAATTTGTTTTACAGTATCAAGTGCAACACAACCATGATCAGTACCCCTGTACCTGCAAACCATACACCGTTTATATTTGTTACTTTAGCTATAATAGCTGGAAACATCTGTATAAGTGCAAGGAATAATGCAGAAAACCAGGTTATCCTGTTTAAAACCTTGAAAATATAATCGGATGTCGGTTTTCCCGGTCTTATCCCTGGAATGAAACCGCCATTCTTTTTCATGTTATTTGCTATTTCTATCGGGTTAAACTGAATAAATGTGTAGAAGAATGTAAAAAACATTACCAATAATCCAGATATAACAGCCACCCATATATTCCTCTGATAATTTTTAAAGAACTCAGCCACAGGATGAGTTGAATTTGCCCAGAAGAAAGTCACTAAAGTTGATGGAAGAGCAACAAAGGACATCGCAAATATAATAGGTATAACTCCTGCAAGGTTTACCTTAATTGGAATATGAGTGCTTTGTCCGCCATATACCTTTCTGCCAACCATTCTTTTGGCATATTGTACAGGTATTCTTCTTTCTGCCTGCTGTACAAAAACAACTCCAGCTATTACTGCCACGAATACAAGAATAATACCAATAAGTCCTAATATACCAAATATTCCTTCTCCAAAATTACCCTGCTGCTGATTAATGTAAATGGCATATGCACCGGCAGGACCTCTTGATACGATACCTGCAAATATCAACATTGAAATACCATTTCCAATACCATACTCGGTTATCTGCTCACCAAGCCACATCAGGAAAGCAGTACCGGCAGTGAACGACAATGTTATCGTTATATATGACAGTGCATTCGCATTAGGTATAGCGCCCCCTGCTTTCATTCCAAAGTAAAGAGCTGTAGCCTGCAGAAACCCGAGAACTACTGTTCCATACCTGATGTACTGTCCTATAATCTTTCTTCCCTCTTCCCCTTCCTTGGCAAGCTGCTCAAGTTTAGGGATTGCTACTGTTAAAAGCTGCATAATGATCGAAGCATTAATATAAGGTGCTATACTCATTGCAAAAATTGTTGCATTAGCCAAGGCTCCACCGGACATTATGTCAAAAAACCCGAAAATTGATCCTCCTTCGAAGATCTCCTTTATCTTTGCAGGGTCCATTCCAGGGACCGGAATATAAGAACCTATCCTGAATATCAGTACCATAATAAGCGTGAAAAACATTTTTTTTCTGAGATCAGGAATTTTCCAGGCATTTCTTATAATCTCAAATATTCCACCCATATTATATCACCTCGACCTTTCCTCCAGCTTTCTCTATTTTTTCTGAAGCTGTCTTGGTAAACCTTGCTGCTTTAACAGTAAGCTTCTTGCTGATTTCACCATTACCTAGAATGGCTACGCCATCAAAAACCTTCTTTACCAGACCTTTCTCAATAAGCAGTTCTTCCGTAACTACAGTTCCATTTTCAAACACATTCAAATCATTAACATTTACTTCGGCATAAGCCTTTGCAAATATATTGTTGAACCCTCTCTTAGGTAACCTTCTGTAGAGAGGCATTTGTCCGCCTTCAAAACCTGGTCTTACACCTCCACCAGCACGTGCATTCTGTCCTTTATGACCTTTACCGGCTGTTTTACCATTTCCGGTACCATATCCCCTGCCTTTTCTCTTAGGCAGTGTCTTTGATCCTGGCGCAGGCTGTAATTCAAATAACTTCATGGATTACACCTCCCTTATATTTCTTCTACTGATAAGACATGCTCAACTTTTTTAATCATACCTCTGATTTGAGGATTATCTTTTTGTTCCACACAAGCTCCGATTTTCCTGAGACCTAAAGCCGCAACTGTAGCTGCCTGTGCCTCCTTAAGCTTGTTAGTACTTTTTATCAGGGTTATTTTTAGCTTTGACATTAGAAGCTCCCTCCTAACCTAATAGTTCTTCTACAGTTTTATTACGAAGTTTAGCAACTTCTTCCACTGTCTTTAATTGAGTAAGGCCTTCTATAGTTGCTTGAACCACATTTGTCGGATTATTCGATCCTAATGATTTTGTCCTGATATCCTGGATTCCTGCCAACTCAAGAACTGCTCTTACGGCACCACCTGCTATAACTCCTGTACCAGGGCCTGCAGGCTTTAGAAGTACCCTTCCCCCACAGTACACGCCAATAGCTTCGTGTGGAATTGTCTTCTCAACTAATGGAACCTTTATAAGATTTTTCTTTGCATCTTCAATACCTTTTCTAATCGCATCAGGTATTTCTGTTGCTTTTCCCATACCTGCGCCAACATGGCCGTTTTCATCTCCTACTACAACCAGGGCACTGAAACGGAAATTTCTACCGCCCTTTACAACCTTGGTTACACGGCCAATATTTACTACCTTCTCTTTAAGATCCAAAACACTGGCATCTATACGTTGCAATTGTCTTCCCTCCTTTTTCTAAAAATCCAAGCCTGCTTCCCTTGCAGCATCTGCAAGTTCCTTTATTCTTCCATGATATATATATCCGCCTCTATCAAAAACAACTCTAGTTATTCCACTTTTTACTGCTTTTTGGGCAACGAGCTTGCCAACTTCTTTAGCAGCTTCCTTGTTGCCACCATAGCGGACTTTTCCTTTCAGATCACTATCTTGTGTTGATGCAGCTACAAGAGTTTTCCCGGTAGTATCATCGATAACCTGAGCGTAAATATTGGACAGGCTTCTAAATACATTCAAGCGGGGGCGTTCGGGTGTTCCTACAACCTTTTTACGTACTCTTATATGCTTTCTAACCCTTGCTATGTTCTTAACAGGTTTATTTATCATTTAGCTCACTCCCTCCTACTTCTTACCTTTTCCGCCTGTTTTACCTTCTTTACGTCTGATTACTTCATTTTCGTACTTGATTCCTTTTCCTTTATATACTTCAGGTTCTCTCTTACCTCTTATTTTAGCAGCAAACTCTCCAACTGCCTGCTTATCAATCCCTCTAACAATAATCTTGTTTGGTGCAGGTACTTCTGAAGTTATACCTTCAGGATCATCCATTTCGACAGGATGTGAATATCCTAATGTAAGGACTAGTTTTTTACCCTGCTTTTGTGCCCTGTATCCAACACCATTTATTTCTAGATTTTTTTCAAAACCGTTAGTAACTCCTACTACCATGTTATTGACCAATGTCCTTGTCAATCCGTGCAAAGCTTTGTGCTGCTTTTCTTCAGAAGGTCTCTCAACGATAATATTTCCACCTTCTACCTTTATTATCATATCTTTATGCAGCTCTTTTGTCAAAGTACCTTTTTGACCTTTTACGGTAATTTTATTATTCTCGCCAACTTTTACATCGACACCTTTAGGAATTGCTACCGGCATTCTACCTATTCTCGACATTTAAAGCACCTCCGTTCTTAACATTATGAGTTATCGTCTTAAGACCTATAACTCTTTTCAGAAACTATACTACCAGATAAATGCAAGTACCTCTCCACCAACACCTGAGCTTCTTGCCTTTTTATCAGTCATAACGCCCTTGGACGTTGACATAATTGCTATTCCGAGTCCACCAAGAACCCTTGGAACTTCACCTTTACCAGCGTAAACTCTTAACCCTGGTTTACTTATTCTCTTGATACCGGTAATAACATTCTGCTTGTTTCCGGTGTATTTAAGTTGAACTCTGATTATTCCCTGCTTACCGTCCTCAATTTCTTCCAAACTCCTTATATATCCTTCTTCTAACAATATAGCGGCTATTGACCTTTTAAGATTAGAAGCGGGAATATCTACCGTTTCATGTTTTGCAGAACTAGCATTTCTTATCCTG
>JAAZCB010000851.1 GCA_012513545.1 Clostridiaceae bacterium | reverse complement strand
TTCGGCTCAAAATTAGTCATTAGTCAACACCGTAGAATTTTTTTATGAATCCATCCCTTGGAGTTTCTGAAAGAGAGGCTATTCTTTCTTTTGGAAGTCCCATTGAAAGCCCCAAAAGTTGATTATAGTAAAAAACAGGTATACAGAAATCTTCACCCCTATCTCTTAGGCCTTTTTGCCCTAAATCAAACTGAAGGAAACAGAAAGGGCAAGCTGTAACAATACAGTCTGGGTCTGAGTATTTGATATTCAGAAGCTTTTTTTCTAAAATCTTTAAAGTAACATCGGGATTATTACCTCTCATACCTCCACCTGCGCCACAACAAGATAATTTCTTTGGGTAGTATACACTTTCCATTCCTAAAGCTTCAACCAAAGCATCTAGTTTGTGCGGTTTTTCAGGATTTTCAGCCATTAGATGGTCTGAAGGTCTCAATAGGTGGCAACCATAATGCACAGCAGCCTTGGCACCATCTAACTTTATCTTTGTAGCCTTTTTTATTTTTTCAGTACCAATATGGTCGTACAGTACTTCTACCAAATGGTATACCGAAACTGTGCCTTGATATTTTCTTCCTACTTTATTTAGGATATTATTTACACTTTCTCTCTTTTCCTGATCATTTTTCAAGAGTAGATTACTGTTCTTCAGGTAACAAAAACATCCATTGCAAACAGCCATTAAATCTTTGTTCATAGATTCAGCTATGGATATATTCCTAGCACTCTGTACAAGCCCTGAAATTTCTTCTACTGACCAGAATGCCCCACCTGGAGGGCAACAACCTGCACCAACCATGTCATAAACATTAACTCCCAGAAGCGGCATTGTTTCTCTTATTGAATTTTCAATATCTGGATATCTTAAGGGAATAATACAGCCGGTGTATAACGCATAATCAGTCGCAGGCAATAACATCATCTCCCTTTGGTTTCCAATCCTTCTTTATTTTTAGTAATTTCCCCGCGTGAGTCGAATCAACTATCTTTTGGATTTCAAGTATATGCTTCTTGTCGGAACCTGCTGTCTTAAGAGGTGGCGCTTGAACTTTATCCCTTAGAGTTATACCTTTTTGAACAGTAACTGCATGTCCAAGATGATAAATATTATTAGCAACTTCAATTTGGGCTTCTGGGATACTCCCTTTTTCTGCAGAAATTCTTCTAAGTGCAAAAACAACATCTGTTGGCCCAGCATTTTGAGGGCATCTTTCCAGGCACATGAAGCAAGTAGTGCACAGCCATATTGCTTTTTTGTCTAGTATTTGCTCGTCAAGGCCTAAAAGAACCTGATGCATAGTTCTTTTAATTTTATGGTCGGTATCACTTGCAACAGGGCATCCCGAAGCGCACATTCCGCATTGAAAGCATTCATATACTCTTTTGCCTCCGTACTCAATGACCTTATTTACGAGGTCCTTGTTAGTGTTATTAAGGACAATTTTCATTTAATACCCTCCGTAAGAGCCAAAATCTGCATTCTGACCTGCTTAGTTGTAAAGTGATTTGCTTTAATAGCTCCTGAAGGACATGCTGCACTACAAACACCGCATCCTTTGCACAGAGCTATATCCACTTCCATTTTATCATCTTCAGTATACCTAATTGCCTTGTACGTACAAAGGGATTCGCATGTTCTGCATCTTGCACACAAGTCTTCGATTATTTGAGCAAAAAGGGGCTCAATTTCAATTTCACCCTTAGACATAAGTGAAGAAGCTGCAGAAGCCGCCGCTTTTCCTTGACTTACCGCATCAGGAATTTCTTTAGGCCCCTGGCATGCTCCAGCTATAAATATACCATCACTGTCTGTACTAACAGGTTTTAGTTTTGGATGAATTTCTTTGAAAAATCCAGTTTTATCGGTACTTAT
>JAAZCB010000850.1 GCA_012513545.1 Clostridiaceae bacterium | reverse complement strand
CTTGTAGAATATTTTTTCTTGATCCAAGCTTTTCTATGTGAGATAGCCCGATATTTGTTATGATTGCAATATCCGGCTTTACTATGGATGTCAGCCGGCTTATTTCTCCAAATCCGCTCATTCCCATTTCAATAACTGCAGCTTCATGTAAACTGTCAAGATTAAATATTGTAAGAGGAACGCCTATCTCGTTATTATAATTACCTTGAGTACTTAAAACCTTATATTGCTTTGCGAGAACACAGGACACCATATCCTTTGTACTTGTCTTACCTACACTTCCCGTTATACCTACATAAGGTATCTTAAACTTCTGCCTGTAATAGGAGGCCAGGTCCCTTAAGGCTTTCAAAGTATCCTCAACCTTTATTAGAACCTTATCGTTGACAGGTTCAAGCTCTTTATGTGTCAATGAACCAGCTGCTCCTGATGCAAATGATGAAAGTATATAGTCATGGCCGTCAAAACGCTCACCCTCTATAGGAATAAACAAATCACTGTTATTTATTTTTCTTGAATCAGTTGATATTGTGGCAAAAACAGTATTCACATCACCACAAATCAACTTTCCGCCCGTTGCCTTTAGTATTTCTTCGCATCTTAAAACTTCCATACTATACTCCCCTTTGGATTATCATTGATTATCAAGCCATCTCGCTTAAAATCTTAGCAACTACTTCTCTTTCATCAAAATGGATTGTTTTATGCTTTAAAATAATATATGTTTCATGCCCCTTGCCTGCAAGCACAATAATGTCTTGAGGCCTTGCATTTTCTATAGCGTACCTTATCGCTTCGCTTCTGTCTACAATCTTTATATATGCTGCTCCAACAGGCTTTATTCCTTGTTCTATATCTCGGATTATTTCTTCAGGGTCTTCAGTTCTGGGATTATCCGAGGTTATTATAGTAAAGTCGGCAAGTTTTCCAGAGATTTCACCCATTACAGGCCTTTTAGTCTTATCCCGGTCTCCGCCACAGCCAAATAAGCAGACAATTCTGCCTGGTGCATACCCCTTAACGGTAGTAAGAATGTTTTCGAGGCTATCTGGAGAATGGGCATAATCTATCATAATGGTGAAGTCTTTACCTGTATTGACAATTTCAGCCCTTCCTGGGACTGTAACATCTAAAAGACCCTCTTTTATGTTTTCGAAAGGGACACCCATAAGAGCACAACTGCCAATTGCCGCCAGAGCATTGTAAACACTGAATTTCCCTGGAATATTCACGCTTAGGTCACCGCTGAACCATGGGCTTATTACTTTGAACTCCACGCTGTTTGAATGCTTCACAATATCATAAGCGTTAATATCTGCCTTATTGTCAATACCTAAGGTATATACCTCACACTCGGCATTTTCAACAACTCTTCTGCCATATTCATTGTCTATATTTACAAGTCCCTTTTTACACATTTTAAACAGCTTGATTTTCGCCTCAAGATAGTTTTCAAAGGTTTTATGAAAGTCAAGGTGTTCTCTGGACAGATTTGTAAACACACCGATATCAAACTCGCTGCAACTTACCCGATGAAGGTCTAGAGCATGAGAGGATACCTCCATCACCACACTGTTAACCTTCTTTTCTCCCATTTCATAAAAAAGTTCCTGAAGGTCATAACTTTCAGGGGTTGTTCTATCAGTAGGGAGAATCTCATCACCTATTCTGTTTGATATGGTGCCAATAAGTCCAACCTTCTGACCATATGACTCCAGGATAGATTTTATCATATAAGTCGTTGTGGTTTTCCCCTTTGTTCCAGTTACCCCGACCAGGTTAAACTTACCGGAAGGATGATTGTAAAAGACATCGGAAACACTGGCCAGAGCATATCTTGTGTCTTCGACCCTGACAACTGACACACCCTCCGGAAGCTCTACGTCTTTTTGAACAAGAAAAGCCTTTGTTCCATTATCAAGTGCCTGTGGAATATACTTGTGTCCATCAACCTTAAATCCCTCGACACACACAAACAACGACCCTGACTTTGATTTTCTGGAATCATATGCAATATCACTGATTTCCACATCCATATTACCTTCTATATCAACAACATTAAGCCCTTTTATAAGGTCCTTCAACAACATGACAAAACCTCCCTGTAATAGAATATCTATTTTTTTACTATATAATTCATAGTTTATGTTTAATTCATATGTTATTGCGAGTGAATCCGATTTTCTCCTTTTCTTGTCAGTCAGTATCAAAGAACCTGAATTCAACTTCAACAACATTTCCCTTTGGCACCTCTTTACCTGCTTCAACACTTTGACCCACAGCAGTCCCCAGACCGTTAACCTTCACATTCAGTCCTAGATTTCCAAGGGTTTCGACAGCTTCATCGATAGTCTTGTTGCTAAGGTCCGGAACCTTTACCATGACCTCTTTATCAGGTTTATATGTGTATAGTATCACAACAGACTTCTTTGAAATCCTTGCACCTGGTTTTGGCATTTGCTCCTTTACTATCGCAGTATTCTTATCAACGCTATCCCCTTCAATTATATAATCCAATTCCAGCTCTTTAAGCGCGGCCTGGGCCTGGGCAACCGTTTTGTCCCTGATATCTGGAACAGCTACTTCAACAAGCATCAACTTCTTATCCTGGTCTGTATAATCCATTTCAACCTCAAGATAGTTAAGAGTGTCCTCAACAATCTTTCCTGCCACCGGAGCTGCTATCTGACCTCCGTAATATGTATCACCTTTAGGATTAAATAGTGCCACAAGTACACAAACAACCGGATTAGCTGCAGGCGCAAAGGCTGAAAATGACGCTACGTAAACACCGTTTACTGTGGTTTGTGAGGTACCGGTCTTACCTGCAACCCTATAGCCCTTTACATATGCATTCTTACCTGTCCCCACCGACACAACGCCTTCAAGAACATCCCTGAGTGTATCGGAGGTCTGTTTTGATATTACATTTCTTATGGCTTGAGGCTCATACTTCTTAACCACATTCCCTTCATCATCAACCAGCTCTTTGATCAGCCTAGGCTTCATAAGAGTTCCACCGTTTGCAATCGCACCATAAGCTGTAATAAGCTGTATAGGCGTACAGGTAAATCTTTGCCCGAAGGACGCAGTAGCCATATCCAATTCTGTAGGTTTTGCATGAAACTGTCCAACTGCTTCTCCAGGAAGCGGCAAGCCGGTCTTTTCATAGAAACCGAAAGCCCTTAGATACTTATAGAATTTATCTACCCCCAGATCAAGGGCAACCTTTACAAAAGCAGGGTTACATGAGTTATATACCGCTTCCCTGAAGGGTTCTGTCCCATGAAAATTAGGCTTCCAGCAATCTATATTTTTACCTAATACAGTAATGGTCTTATCACTTGTCATCGTTTCCGGGGTTACAACCCCTTCCTCAAAGCCTGCGGCAGTAGTTATGGCCTTAAAGGTTGACCCTGGCTCATAAGTGTCTGAAACACACTTGTTTCTCCACACTGTTTTTGCCAGTTTTTCTATGTCTTCGTTGGTAGTTCCCTTCCACGTTGCAGGATCTTCTCCAGGTGGACATGCTCTTGGCTGGTTAAGATCAAAGTCAGGCTTGGAAACCATAGCCAGTATATCACCGTTTCTTGGGTCCATAACAATTGCAACAGCTCCGTCTGCAACCTTATTATCATCTATAGCCTTATCAATTGCCTTGTTTGCAAAGTATTGAATGGTTTCATCAATGGTAAGTACAACATTCAACCCATCCTGTGGATCAATCCTTTTTTCCTGGTAAAAAGGCATCTGACGCCCTCTGGCATCCTTTTCGCTCAGTATCATACCCGGGACTCCCTTAAGCTCGCTTTCCATCATGATTTCCATTCCGCCGAGTCCCTGGTTGTCTTCGCCTACAAAGCCTACAATGTGGGATGCAAGATTACCATTGGGATAAACACGTTTTGTATCTTCATCAATATATATTCCGGAAACAGCTTGCTCGGTCCTCCATAATCTGATCTGATCACCTTTTTCCTTATCCACTCTTTTTTTTATTATTTCATAGCTGGAATTCTTTTTGTTTATTTTCTTAAGCACATCTTCCTTATTAAGTTCAAGGATTTCAGCAAGCTTCTGAGCAACCTGGTCTCTTTTTACAGGCTCGGATGTTATCTCCTGGGGATTTATAACTATCCTTTCAACAGTTATACTTGTGGCAAGATCCTTCCCGTTTCTGTCCCGTATCGAGCCTCTCCTTGGAGTTATTTCCCTGTCCCGGTTATGCTGCTCAAAAGCTTTTTCCTGAAGCTTGCTGCCTTCTACTATTTGCAGCCAGCCGACCCTGAACAGCAGAGCTAATATAATAAAAGAATAGGCCATCAAAATAATTAGCAATCTTTTCTTTATCAGCAAACCTGGTCCTGCCATACAAATCTCTCCTCCCAAAACTCATTTGCAAATAATATTGGTAAAATCCTTTACATCAATAAATCATTATAATACTGCACTTAAAAAAATACAAACCTCAACAAAAATTTCTTTTAAAAAAGTTTGCTTGTTAGGCAAACTTTTAATTTATTTAACCTCTTTCGAACGAAGTGAAAGAGGGAAAAAGCGAGGGACTCGATGTCCCGAAGCTTTTTATTATGAGCCATTTCCCGAAGGGAAATCAGGCAAAAAGCAAGGGACTCGATGTCCCGAAGCTTTTTATTACTCAGCTATAATACTTCACATTCCTCAATTTATCGCTTATTCTAATTTATCAGTTTCATAAGGCTGCTGACATCACTCACAAGCTTCTCAAAAACATTTGAATTTTTCCTTTTTTCCTGTATTGCCTCTTCTGAAACAAAAGTAAAATCATTTCTTGGAACTTTAACGTATGTAATCTGGTATTTATCAGGCTTATGCATTCCAAGCTCTTTAACTGCCTTTTCTTCAATCTTTAAACTATTCACATCTTCGTCTATTTGAACCTTTAACCTGATATTATTGTTTTTAGCTTCATTATACTCCAACAGTTTCTTCTCAATTTTATAGTTCGTCTCGGTTATAAGGGCATATCTGTACATAACAATACAACCAAAAGAGAATAATATAAAAATCATCAGAACAGTTTTGAGTTTGATCTTATTATTGCTCCTCTGATGCCTTTTAGCTTTGAGTACCTTATTTTCTTCATAAATATCATAACCTAGTTTTTCAGCTGCTGTACCATGTACATAGCCTTTATCCTTTATCATTTGTATTCACCTCTCACACATTTTATTCCCTATCACATAAGTGAAAACAAAAATTAAATACATGTCGCAGCATTTGCTGCAAATCAAGTAAATCGAGCAA
Source organism: Clostridiaceae bacterium (assembly GCA_012513545.1). The sequence goes on along the minus strand of JAAZCB010000850.1, from coordinate 2,221 downwards.
AATATTCATACTATATGGTTTATGTTTAGAAAGAGCTAATATTTTAAGCTTAAAATGCCTTTATTCTGCTTAAAATATTGGCATCATAAATGTTATAAACCATAAATTATATATGTTCAATGCTACGCAAACTGATAAGAAATTATTCTCCCCTTAAGAACATAATACAGACAATAATTCCGGGGGCTAGCGTTTTTTTGAAAATGCATACCCTCCCGGAATAATAAAAGTACTTCAAATAATACCTTTCTGTAAATAGCATGTTCCCAATCAGGTAACCTGCTCCGGCATGATAATTTAACTACCGGTTTTACAGCTTTATCCTTTGTATCGTTGCGTTTTTTCTCTTTTTACTTTGTGTTCAATTGTTGTCTTTTGTGTTTAATAATTCTTTTGTACTTTAAATTTTTATCTTTTGTAAGTTTCCGTATAATACCTGTAAGATGACTCTTACTTGATGCCTGATAATTTTTTAAAACCTTTTGTCTTTTGTAAAATTTTCTTTTGTGTTTTTTAGTTACTTTCTCTTTTGTTTTTAAATTACTTTGTCTTTTGTATTTAATTTCTTTTTCTTTAGTATTTAATTACTTTATCTTTAGTTTTTTTATTATTTTGTCTTTAGTTTTTTTTATTTATACCCGGAAATGCTCCGGGAACAAAATCATATTTTTTTTAAAACTCTGAGCTTCGCACTTCTTGATCTTGGATTCATCTCAAGCTCCTCTTTTGAAGCCGTCAAAGGCTTTCTTGTTACCAACTGTGCCGAAGGCTTCTTTCCACATACACATACCGGAAATTCCGGTGGACATGTACAAGGATTTGCATGCCTTAAAAATTCTGTCTTTACAATTCTGTCTTCTAGTGAATGAAAGGTTATAATCAAAAACCTTCCACCCGGCTTTAAAACCGATACCCCGTCAGCAATAGTGCCTTTCAATATCCCAAGTTCATCGTTAACTGCTATCCTGAGTGCCTGAAACGTCCTTTTTGCGGGGTGAGGACCTTCTCTTCTTGCAGCAACCGGAATAGCTGCCATTATTATATCCACCAGTTCACCGGTTGTCCGAATCCTTGCCTCTTTTCTTCTTTCCACAATAAATTCTGCAATTCTTGCGGCCCATTTCTCTTCACTGTAATCACGGATAATATTTTTAATATCCTCGAAACTGTATTCATTAACCAGGGTCTCTGCTGAAAACCCTGACCTTCTGTCCATCCTCATATCAAGCGGGGCATCTTTGTTGTAACTAAACCCTCTCTCCGCCTCATCAAGCTGGTGTGACGATACCCCAAGGTCGAGCAGTATTCCGTCAACAGCTTCCAAATTATTAGAAAGACAAACTTCTTTAATGCTTTTGAAATTTATATTCTCAAGAATTATTCTTGATTTTTTATTCAATTCATAAAGTCTCTTGCGGGATGTTTCAAGTGCAAATTCGTCCTGGTCAAGTCCCACCAAAATACCCTTCTCGCCAAGTCTCTTATAGATTTCAGTTGAATGGCCTGCACCACCGACAGTACCGTCTATGTATACCCCGCCCGGCTTTATATCAAGATTTTCAATAACTTCGGATAATAAAACCGGTTTATGCTCAAAAATCATTTATATTTATACGCTCCCGGAACTTATTATTATATTCCCAACATGGACATCTTTTCTGCAATCTTATCTGTGCTCATGTTTTCATCTTCAAAATAGTTTTCCCATTTATTCTTATCCCATACTTCAACTCTGTTTGAGACCCCTATTATGTACACATCCTTTTCAAGTCCCGCATAATCTCTTAAATTCTGGGGTACAAGTATTCTTCCCTGCTTGTCTACCTCGCATTCGCTTGCCCCTGCAAAAAAGAACCTTACAAAAGCTCTGACATCCTTATCTGTGAATGGAAGTGACTTTATTTTTGCTTCGAGATTAGCCCATTCTTCTGATGAGTATGCAAACAGGCAGTTTTCAAGACCTTTGGTTATAATAAATTTTTCACCTAATCCATCTCTGAACTTAGAAGGTACAATAACCCGGCCTTTCACATCAACCGAATGCTGGTACTCACCATAAAACAACTAATTCACCTCACTTTTTTGGTACCATCCACCACTTCACTCCACTTTCCACCACTTCTAATTCAATTGTAGTCCAAAACCAAGTAATAATCAAGTTAATTTTTAAAATTTCCTAGAAAAAAATAAAAAGATAGGACAACAGTCCTATCTTTCATCG
>JAAZCB010000849.1 GCA_012513545.1 Clostridiaceae bacterium | reverse complement strand
CTAGAAGCCTTGGGTATAGTTGGGCAAAAGTGTGATAATGAAGGATACCATCCCACCATAGGCGGGTTATTGCTGTTTGGGAAAAATCCTTCAGTTTTGCTCCCTCATGTTTATACAAAAGTTATAAAAGATGATGAAGTCAGGATTTTTTATGGAAATGTTCCTTCCATGATAGAAAGTGTTTCAAGTCATATCAAAAATAACATCAATTCAGCGGAATATCCTTTTGACGCTCTTGAGGAGGTTATAGCGAATGCTATTGTCCACAGGGATTATCTTGACCTTTCAAGGGGAATAACCGTTACAATAACACCAAAAAGTATCGAAGTTACCAATCCGGGGGCATTGATTGCCGGCAACAGTGTTTACAGGTTTGCCAGGGACAATAATCCAGACAGACGTAATCCATGGCTATACCAGAGGCTCATGACGCTTGACACAAGAAGGCGTTTTATGAAATCCGAGCTGGGAATGACAAGGATTAAGAAAGCCTTTGATGGAATTGGCAGGGTCAAATTTGTAAACATTGGTTCCCAGAATCTCTTCAAGGTGCTTCTGCCTTTTCCCGGCAGTGACAGGGGACGGTTCCTTGACACGACAAAACAAATGTGATAAAATTCCAGAGGAAGGAGGCGGTCATAATGCCTAGAAGAGCAAGGCTGCTTAGTGAATCTGGAATATATCATATCATGGTACGTGGAAATGAAAAAAAGGAAATATTTGTCGATGACGAAGACAGAGCCAGGTCTCTTGAAATAATTATGGACAAGGCATATCAGGAAGAGGTTCAGATACTATCTTATTGTCTTATGAGCAACCATATACATTTATTAGTCATGCAGAAGAACGCACAAATAGGTAGATTTATGAAAAGAGTTGAAGTCAGCTATGCCTATTACTTTAATAAAAAGCATGGAAGAATAGGTCATCTTTTCCAAGACAGGTATAAAAGTGAGACAATAGATTCAAATGAACATCTTTTGGCAGCAGTCAGGTATATACACAAGAATCCTGTTAAAGCAGGGATTGTGAAATCAGAGGGAGATTATGAATGGAGTAGTTTTAATGCTTACACCAGGGATAATACTTTGCTGCCAAGTGTAAATATTGAATATATACTTGGAATGTTTGCAAAGGAGCGGAAAAGGGCTATAAAATTATTTAAGGAGTTTTCAGGATTGGAAGGCAATGAAGACTTCATGGATGTTGGAATTGACGGTGAAAAGGATAACAGGGAGATAAAAGGAGTTATGGCCTCAAGAAAAGTTGTCGATGAAATTCTCACATCTAGAGGTCTGAAATTGGAGCATTTGCGATTGAAGCAATATAATGAAATAAGGAATGAAATAATTTCATTATTAAAAAGAAAGTCGGATTTATCCATACGTCAGATAGCAGAATTACTTGAAATTAACAGGGGAGTAATTCAGAGAATAAAATAATATCCTTCGATTTAAAGTGGAGTGACAAAGAACCGTCCCCTGTCACGAAGCGGTGTGTCGGGGAACCGTCCCCTGTCACCAGCTTAAAAATCAATTAATTATTGATAGAAGATTAAGAATATGATATTATTCTTTAGATAAAATGCTAAATTTGGTATTCGAAAAGCGCTCGTTTAGTATCAATTATTTACATATAAGGCTGATACTGGGTTGTAATTTCGGGAGGGTTAAAATGATTATATCAAAGAAGTGCCTTAATACGGGATGTCATAAATATGAAAATAATCACAAGGATAATTTTAATGCATGCGGTGATTGCGTATACCTGCTGAAGTCAAATAGAATGGGTTTTATAACTAGATTAGGGAAGTTAGGTACATCAACTATTGTAATATCCATACTTATTATCGTAGGACTGGTGGTTAGTGCAACAGCATTTTTTAATCAAAAAGATGATTCTTCAGGATCTTTAGTAGCTGAAAAAACAGACATTAAACCAAACACGGCAGGTGAAAATAAGAAGTCGGAAACTGTTCTGAGAATACACGGATCAAATACCGTTGGTATAAAGATGATGCCTATTCTGGTTGAGAATTATCTAAAAAAGCGGGGAGCCGTGCAAATAAAAAAATTGGAAGGCTCAAATCCCCAGGAAGGAAAAATAGAATTCAAGATGTCCAGCCAGGATGTAGGTACTTAT
>JAAZCB010000848.1 GCA_012513545.1 Clostridiaceae bacterium | reverse complement strand
CCTCCACCTCCTGGAGTTGTATTGCTGCCTCCGCTACCTGGGGTTGTATTGCTGCCTCCGCTACCTGGGGTTGTGTCATTACCTCCGTCACCTGGGGTTACTGGAGCAATGTACTCAAAGGTCGCTGTTATGGTTGTTTCATTCGCGGGCATAGTAAATGTAGTACCGACATCGTTTTTATCAGCAAATGTACCGCCGTTGGAGGATATCCATTCTTTGAAACGATAGCCACTGTCTGGTGTCGCATTTAGAGGTGTTATTGAACCATCACTATAATTTCCGTTTGCACCTTTTATTATGCTTCCACCTAATCCAGCTTCAATTTTTAATGGATATGTACCAGATGTAGGACTAGGACGATTTCCATTGAATTTAGCAACCAGGCTATGGTCTTTTTTTACCTGAAAACGATAAACCATATCCGTGGAAATAAGAGTGTCATTGTCATACCATCCAACGAATTCACATTTTTCATAAGGTATCGCTGCAACTTGTGCAAATGCTCCTTCACTGTATGCACCACCACCAATTATTATTCCACCTTCGACATTACTACTTTCTACACGTACCGTATACACGGCATCTTGTGCTGATTTACCCATTAATTCTTTGGAGGATACTAATTCTCCAGTACTGGTAGATAAAGCATACTTAACTTGAGAACCTTCACCAGTATTAACAACATCTTCAGATGAAAACCTTGGAACTACACCTGACAACTTGTCCCCTGCAACAATTGGAATATCATAATAATTGACAATTTTTGCATAAGCTCCAGTAGCATTACTAAACTCATTCACAGAATAATTTAATTTTCCATCTCCTGTAGCAAGAATCCTTATGTCATAATCTTCATCTGCAGGAAGGAAAACTACTTTTTCTCCATCTGAGGTAAATGAAGCGACAATAGTGCTGTCTTTAATTTTCTGCGGTACATCATTAATAAACTGTGCTACGAGCGTACCTTTTGAGTTGTAAACACTGACATCAACCGGACAGTTTATACGCAATATCCTATAACAGTCTATGATAAACAATTCTCTTCCTTCCGGAGTATAGTTTGCATCTTGCATTTGCATCCATGCCAGACATAATTCCGGATAATGTGCCGGCATCAGTTTACTATAATTACCCTCGCTTAACAATGTAAGCAAATCATTACCACCATTCAAGTTGGCTGAGACAACAACAGTTTTAGCAAGTGCTTTTATTGCTTCAGTAAGAGCATTAGGTATACTTCCATAAGCAGGGAGATCGATACCGGCATCTGAGGCACTTTTATACAAGTATTCCGATATAAGGTTTTCTACCCCGGGAACTCCAGACCAAATATATGTAGCAGCAATATCCAATATGTTGTCTTTTACCTTCTTATCGAAGATATCAAATGCTTTGTCCCATTTGTAGGACTCATAATGGCCCCCCATAAATTCAGCAATTGCCAATCTGACAGCACCTTGTAACTCCTTGGTATAATTTTCCCTATCACCTAAACCCAAAGCAAGGGAAGTTATAAACTCATCTAAAAACCAAGACATCGTCATGTCATCATTTATAATCAATTCCTCCTCGATTTCAAAGTTCGGTATATATTCCCAGTATTTCAAGCCAAACACTCCTGTTTTCTCTTCCCAATGTCCAAAGTCAATTCTAAAGTTCGGGTTAAACTTTTTTGCTTGGAATGTATCAATAATGTGTTTATATTCCTCCTCATCATCATTCACCTTAACGAGGGATTCATGCACCCATTGAGTATCAAGTTCTTTAAACTTTTCAAGCATTTTTTTGAAATCCTCTGAATTGCTATAGTTCAGTACAGAAGGAATTACATTTCTGTCCATACCATATCTTGTAAATCCCCAAGCTCTTGGAGCAACCTTAGGCACAAGATCGCTAGGATTTACAATATTATGTATATTGGTATATTTACTAACTGGCACAATCTGATCTTCGAGTGCTCCCATTGGTAGCTCAAAGCAGTATGCAAACAAATTTTCCTTATCAATTGTTATGCCAGCTATCTGCTTTTCATCGACAAGCCTGCCAGCAAGTAAATTCACCGTCGCTCCTCCACGGCTATAGCCGGCAAGCCATAACTTAACATCGCTCTTAAAATTGCTTTTATATTTATTGACATAATATTCAAGAAATCTATGAGCTTCATCACTGGCAGCTTTAAAGCCTTGATGCTGACCGGATGCACCTACCGTAAAATTGCCAGCCCACTCCGCCTCGTAGCCACCTCCTCGAGTTGCCAATGCTATTAAAGTGTATTCTTTTCCATTCACCTCAATTTCTTTGCTTGCAATAACTACACCCATAGTGTCTTCCTTTGGCTTTTGTTTAAAATAGTCATTTGCTTCGAAGTTCTTAAATCCGATCTTACCAAGCAAATCTTCAGCATTTCTGTATTTGCGGGAATAATCTCTAGTACTTCCAACATTACTTCCCCACGCTGACAATTCAAAGCACAGAGACATCGTAGCCAAACTTGGATTATACTTTGAAGCATTTTCGGAAAAGTAATTATCATCATAATAATAAGTAGAAAAATAGTCTTGCTCCTTTGTTACCATCTTCCCATCCACTTCTACTTCATTCTTTGATTGATAATAAAAAATTCCTGTACTTTTGATAATTTTACCATCTTCAATCCTATATTCATTAGGAAGATCACCACTTATTGTCCTTTCCCTTGCATTATCTCCCCACAGTTTT
>JAAZCB010000847.1 GCA_012513545.1 Clostridiaceae bacterium | reverse complement strand
GCAATGTCCTAAGCCCTTCATCCACAATTAAAACAACATCGCCGCCCTTACCGCCGTCGCCGCCGTCAGGACCACCCTTGTTTATGTACTTTTCCCTATGAAAGGATACTGCACCGTTTCCACCATTTCCAGCTTTTATATATATTCTTGCATTATCAATAAACATAACCGCTCAACTCCATGGAACATACTATTTTTATAGTACTTAGTATATCTCATATATAAAAATTAAATCCCGGTTAAACCGGGATTTTTAAATATTCTCTATGCTGTAATAATACTTACCTGTTTCCTGTCTTTGCCTAATCTTGAGAACTTCACTTTTCCGTCCGCCATGGCAAACAATGTATCATCACTGCCTTTACCGACGTTTATACCGGGATGGATTCTTGTCCCTCTCTGTCTAACCAGAATATTCCCAGCCTTTACGAACTGACCGTCTCCTCTTTTTACTCCAAGCCTTTTAGACTCACTGTCACGACCGTTCCTTGTACTACCCATTCCTTTTTTATGGGCAAACAACTGCAAATTTACCTTAATCATCGGTTAACACCTCCTTATCAAAAACCGATACATATCTTCCATACGAATGTTCAATTTGCTTAAAACCCAATATAATTGTCTCAAGGATAATTTCAGCCTTTTGCTCCTTGTCTTTCGGGATATCATCCGGAACAACGCATTTCATATATCCGTTTTTTTCCGTATGACCATTGATACCGGTAAACTCTAAGAGTGCACCTGCTGCCGTATACGCAAGGGCTGAGACCGCCGCACAAACTATATCACTTCCTGCTTCCGAAACCCCTGCATGTCCCTTTACCGTAAAGCCTCGGATCAAATTCGCACTATCCCTGATGACTTTTATTTTAATCATTTTTTACTTCAACCTTAAGCATTTATCTTTTCAATTTGTACTTTTGTATAAGGCTGTCTATGACCTTGCTTTTTTCTGTATCCTTTTTTGGACTTATATTTGAAAACAATAATTTTCTTATCCTTTCCATGTCCCAGAACTTTACCTGTAACAGTTGCATTTGCAATGAAAGGATCACCAAAGCTAGCATTTCCGTCCTTCGACACAGCAACAACCTTGTCAAAAGTCACTGAAGATCCCTCTTCATTGAGAAGCTTCTCAACAAAAACAACATCTCCCTCGTTAACCTTGTACTGTTTTCCGCCTGTTTCGATTATAGCGTACATAAAAACACCTCCCTACCCAGTCTCGCCGATAAAGGCAGTATCAATAATACCAGAACTATTGATAGCATTTACAAAACCTGTACCGAGCGGCTACCGAAGTATTTTATCACACAAGAGAGTCAATGTCAATCTCTTTTATTTTTATCTCGTCATGCTTAACTTCCAGTGAAGGCTTGATTACCACTTTCTTATTAAATGAATTCTGTATTCTTGCCAGATTGTCATTGGCTTCATCCTGTAAAACCTCAGCCACTGTTGGATAGACCTCAACCAATATGGCATTTGCTATGGTCATTGTTAAATACTTTATTATTCTTTTTTCAACATCCCTTGCCACCGATTCCGGTGACAGAATTCTGCCGGAACCTTCACAATATGGACAATTATACAACACTACGGATTCAAGACCCTCTCTTACCTTTTTTCTTGTCATTTCAATAAGCCCGAGTCCTGTCATTCCCACAACGGTAGTCTTGGTACGATCCTTTTTCAACACCTGCTTTAATATTTCAATAACCTGCCGTTGGTGCTCAGGTTCATGCATATCGATAAAATCAATGATAATAATGCCTCCAACGTCCCTGACCCTGATTTGCTTTGCGATTTCCCTGGCGGCTTCAAGATTGGTTTTTAAAACAGTGTCTTCAAGATTGTTAACACCAACGTATTTTCCGGTATTAACATCAATAACCGTCAGTGCCTCAGTTCTTTCTATTATGAGGTAGCCACCGCATTTTAACCACACTTTTTTGGCCAGTGCCTTTTGAATCATTGCATCAATCTGATAGTGTTCAAACAGGTCAATATTCT
>JAAZCB010000846.1 GCA_012513545.1 Clostridiaceae bacterium | reverse complement strand
TAAGGAGGTTTATTAACCTCCTTAAGATCTCCAAACAGCTTTTTTTTATACCTTATACATCATCCCTGCAGCCAACTGCACCAAATCCGCAGAACAAAAGTAAGAAAAGAATAATGAACCATAAAATTGTGTCGTCCCCAAACAATCCGCCAAAAAATCCACCTTTGTCAGTCATATCCGATCTCCTTTCACTATGTAACCATATTTGATTTAACTCACGTAGTATATTATTCATCCGGCCTGATAATGGTTACAAAGTGTTGAAGAAGTTCTCCGGCTAAACATAAAGTTCATTTCAACTTGAGGTCGTGCAGCGTTTAAAAGGCTTCACAAGTAATCACTGTCAGCATGATCTACTGTTTATAACTAACTGCTCAGGACTTTTCATTAATTAGTATATCCAGCATCCTATCGGTATTATTTAAGAAAGTACGCATTACCTGATAGTGTTCAGTTTCTTCGTACCTGACTGTCTTAAAATCCTCTTTTAATTCATAAATAACAGCATTGGGATAGGCCATCAATATCGGAGAATGGGTTGCTATGATAAATTGGGACTCCATACCTACCAGTTCATGCATTCTGGTGAGCATTGTCATTTGTCTCGATGGCGACAATGCAGCCTCCGGCTCATCGAGAATATATACACCTTTCCCCCTGAACCTGTTCATAAAGATTGCCAGAAATGACTCTCCATGAGACTGCTCATGTAAAGACCGTCCCCCATAGGAATCAATAATTTTGGGTCCTCTGCCCTCCCTGTCAAGCTCTTCGATATTGGTAGCAACATTATAAAGGCTTTCCGCCCTGAGGAAAAAACCATCTTTAGGTCTTTTAACACCTTTTGTGAGTTTAATATATTCATACAGGCCTGAATGCGTATCCATGGAAGAGAAGTTAAAGTTTTTTGTTCCCCCTTCGGGGTTAAATCCATACTCTACAGCAATTGCTTCGAGAAGGGTTGATTTTCCTGTCCCATTCTCACCAACAAAAAAAGTAACGCCAGGATGGAAATTGAGCTCCTTTAGATTCCGGATGGCAGACAGGCAAAAGGGATAGTTTGAAAAGGATTCAATTTTATCTCTCATAAGCTCGAGTTTCCTGATATACTGATTTATTTCCTTAAGCTCCAAAGTACTCCTCTCCCTTCTGTAGCAAGCCACCTGCAAATAAAGTAATTTCCTGTCTTTTTAGTTGCCTTTATAAATACTCTTACTTGTTAATTATCTTTCCGACATTCTTTATAATTATTGAAATTGTTCCGTCCGGATTATTTATAAATTCAATCTTTTCACTATTGCCTGCATATTCTAAAGGAAAATCAATCTCTATTCCATTATCTGTCTTAATTTTGTGTTTTTTATACTTCTTCTCAATTAGCTTGTCGGGAACGCTTATCTCATTTTCATGAATACCTGCCTTTGTTACCTCTTCAATATATTCTTCACGAATACTTATATTGTTTTCGAATACCTTGCCCGCAACATGGTCAAGCTGTATCGAGGCCGTCTCTTCAAAGCTTTCGGATACTGCCTTTTTAAGTTTTATTGCTTTCTCGTAGTCTTCATCAAAGTATTTCTTGTTAATATCTCTTGTAACCTTGTCGATTATTTTCAGTTTTGCATTGTCGGAAAGATCGCAGGTGCACTTCAGGTAATGCTTTGTAAGATAGAAATCCTTCTCACCGTTTATTTCATACTGCTTTTCCATTACCCTTACACTGTAATCCTCGAGACTTATAATTACACACTCCTCTAATTTCTGTCCTTCCTGGGGAAGCAGTGTCTTGTGCTTTATAATTGTGTTTACGCTTCCCTCAGGCTCATTGTGCACCCAATGCGTAAACCCGGGTTTATAGTTTAGCTTGAGCATTCCGAAATACTTCTTCGCGTCAATTTCAAAAATACTGCACACAAGGTCTGCCGAAGGAATATCAACATGTTGCTTCATCAAATCAAACAGTTTATTGGTCATATCGGTCGTTATGGCTAAAAAATCGTCCTCGTTGTCATTGATCATTTTACATAAAAAGAGAATAGCATTGTCTTCTCCTGCAAATCTGGCATTTTTGACATTAGAATCGTCAACTATCTTATCAATATGTTTTCCGAGGTAGTCGGACAATTCTTCGCTTACTTCAAGCTCGCTGTTTGACAGAACGGACATTCCCGAGTCGTTATCAAGTACATGCAGTACAGCACGTTTTATTATAATATCATGGTTCATACAATTCTTCCCCCTGCCTTACCATATAATTTGTGGTTTAAAACATTTATTAATGATGCCAATATTTTAAGCAGAATAAAGGCATTTTAAGCTTAAAATACTAGCTCTTTCCAAACATAAACCATATAGTATAGTGTTTCTCAAATTCCTGTTCAAATGAAAATCCTCCGAACCCGTTAAAACATCTGAATTCTCGGATTTTTATAATGCGTAGGTGATTTGAGAATACACTACCAGTTATGAAACTTGTAAAATATTTTTTATAGTTTTAATCCAAAACATATGATATGATTATATCAATCAAACGACTTTTTGCAATAGTACTTGAATATGCATTAAGTATTCTTTTTTTACGTTCGGAGGTATAACTTGGCTACTTTAATTCTCCTATTGGTTATTTATGTCGCTTTTATTTCATTAGGGTTACCCGACAGTCTACTTGGAACCGCCTGGCCGACAATGCGTTCGTCGCTTAATCTCCCCCTGGAAGCTGCAGGTATATTTATGTCCGTAAGTACTCTTTCTACTGCATTCTCGAGTTTTATGAGCGGACATGTCATAAAAAAGCTGGGTACAGGCAAGGTGACATTTATCAGTTGCGTACTGACCGGCTCAATGCTTGTAGGCTATTCACTTGCTCCATCATATGTCTGGCTTGTCTTATTCACCTTACCTCTTGGATTGGGTGCAGGTGCAGTAGATACAGGGCTTAACAATTATGTTGCAAAAAACTTTTCCTCACGCCATATGAGCTGGTTGCACTGTTTCTGGGGCCTTGGTGCATCAATCGGGCCAAATGTGATGACCTACTCCATAACACAGGCAAATGACTGGCGGCCTGGATACCGTATTATCGGCTTTATACAATTGTTATTATCATTAATTCTGCTGCTATCACTACCTTTATGGAAAGAAAAAACTAATGGAACAAATGATGAGAGTCACACCCACACAGAAGCTGCTAAAATAAATTTGCTTCGCAACAAAGGAGTGCTGCTGTCCATTATTGCATTTCCGCTTTATATCGGTATAGAAGCTGGAACAGGAGCGTGGCTGGGAAGCCTGCTGGTTGAAGGACGCGGAATTTCTCAGGGTACAGCAGGCTTATGGATTTCTCTTTTCTATGCCAGCATTACTGTTGGACGATTTATATCAGGCTTCGTTACCACCAAGCTGACAAACCGTCAAATGATACGTGCAGGACTCTTTATTGCAATTATAGGTGCTGTTGTTTTTGCAGTTCCTGCAATTTCTTTAACCTTACCCGGGATTATACTAATCGGTCTTGGGTGTGCTCCGGTATTCCCGTGTATGGTACATGAAACGCCACGCCGTTTTGGCAGTAATCAATCTGAAGTAATAACAGGTTACCAGGTAGGTGCAGCCTACTTAAGCGGTGTAACAGTTATCCCTCTTATCGGGCTTTTGGCAGGGAGAACCTCCCTTGAAGCCATACCGATATGTGTTTTAGTATTTGTATTTCTTACATTGTCAAGTATTGAGGCGCTTAACCGCATAACATGAGTGATGAGAATTCCCTAACCATCTTCAGGAAATACCTGTGAAAGGTTAAATCCTCTGTAAGCTCCGGATGAAAGGATGTTGCAAGCATATTTCCCTGTCTTGCTGCAGCAATCCTTCCCTCAACACTTAAAACAACCTCTGCATTTCCCCAAACTCTTTCAATCCATGGAGCTCTTATAAATACAAGAGGAATCTCATATTCTGCAATTGAAGGAATAACAGCTTTTGTACTGAAGCTGTCCAGCTGCCCGCCATATGCGTTCCTTCTTACAGCAATGTCCATTATTCCAAGATGCCTGTAGCTTGCATTTGTAATTTCCTTCGCAATAATAATCATTCCTGCACAGGTTCCCCACAAAGGCATTCCATTCAATACTTTCTCTCTAATGGGTTCTTCGAGCTGGCATTCCCTGAGCAGCTTGCCTATTGTAGTACTTTCCCCACCCGGGATAATCAAGCCGGACACGTTATTTAACTGTTCAGTTTTTTTTACTTCGACCGCGCAAACATTTTCAAGCCTTGACAAACTTTCGATATGTTCTTTGTATGACCCCTGCAGGGCAAGCACACCAATGTTCATAATTTCTACCACCCCCGGGTTGATAAAAGGCTGCCAGGTTCAATCTGTGAGACTTCAAGTCCCCGCATAGCCTCACCCAGGTCCTCGGAAACCTCGGCAACTACCTGCGGCTCCCTATAAAAAGTTGTTGCCTTAACAATAGCCCGGGCCATCTTCTCAGGATTGGATGACTTGAATATACCGGAGCCTACGAATACACCTTCACTTCCTAACTGCATCATTAAAGCTGCATCAGCCGGAGTCGCTATTCCTCCGGCTGCAAAGTTAACTACCGGAAGCCTGCCTTCTTCAGCTACTTCAACCACAAGGTCATACGGAGCCCCCATTTCTTTAGCTGTCGTCATCAGCTCTTCCTTTGGAAGGCCTGCAACCCTTCTTATTTCAGACATTATTGACCTTATATGCCTGACAGCTTCTACCACATTTCCTGTACCTGCTTCACCCTTTGTCCTTATCATAGCTGCACCTTCCCCGATTCTCCGGAGAGCTTCCCCAAGGTTTCTGGCTCCGCAGACAAATGGAATCTTAAACCTCAGTTTATCAATATGGTATACTTCATCTGCCGGTGTCAGAACTTCACTTTCATCAATATAGTCAATTCCTAGTGACTCCAGTATTTGAGCTTCTACTATATGACCTATTCTTGCTTTTGCCATTACCGGAATGGTAACTGCACCTTTTATTTCCTTTATTATTTTCGGATCGGACATTCTTGCAACTCCCCCCTGCTTCCTTATATCCGAGGGAACTCTTTCCAATGCCATAACTGCAACTGCACCGGCTTCCTGTGCAATTTCAGCCTCCGAGGCATTGGTAACATCCATAATAACTCCGCCTTTTAGCATTTGTGCAAGATTTTTATTCAGTTCATACCTGTTTTCCATGTCAACCTCCATATGTATCGATACAATTATTAAGTGTATCTATAGATTTTGAATATTATTACATAGAGGTTTCCTGTTGTCAATAATTTTTAGTGCAGATAATTTTATAGTGCACATCACATGTCCCTGATAATAACCCTATTTCAACTGCTTAACCAAAGCCTGGTATTCTGCCTCAAGAGCCTCCTTGTCTGCATTGGACTTTGACATTTTTGCAATTGTCTCAGTAATTCTCATTTGCAGCAAAGTCCTTTCCGTATCATTCAGAACTGCCTCTTGAGCATTCTGCCTGCCACTTATATAATCCTTTAAACTCCCTTCAAATTCCCGTAATTCTTTATCCTCAATTGCAAGAAGCCTGTCAGCAACCCCATTCACAAAGGCTTTGTCGTGGGAAACAAACAGCACGGTGCCTTCATAATCCCTTAAGACGTTTTCCAGGGCCTCAATGGATGTCATATCCAGATAGTTTGTCGGCTCATCGAGAATAAGAACATTTGCGTTTGATACAAAAAGCTTTGCAAACGATACCTTTATCCTTTCACCTCCGCTTAACACACCTGCTTTCTTATAAACATCATCACCTGAGATAAGAAGTCTTGCCAGAATTGTACGTGCTGCCGACTGGGTTTGAACGCTATCCTCCATTACATTTTCAAGCACAGTCCTGTTAAGGTTAAGATTTTCAAAGCTTTGATGGAAATGGCCTGTCACTGCTTTCGGAACAATGTATATACTATCATCTCTACTGGCGATAAGGTTCAAAAGAGTAGTCTTTCCTGTGCCGTTTTCACCCCAGATGGCAGTTTTGGACCCGTTATAAATTTTAAAACCGGTATTTCTAAATATATCCTTACTACCATAACTGAAAGAGAGACTTTTTGCAGAAATGACAATTTTATTTTCAGGTGGATTTGTCAAGGAAAAATCCAGCTTTATTGACGGAAGCTCCTTTGGCTTTTCCTTTACTTCAAGCTTATCAAGACGTGTCTTTAAACTGTTGACTGCATTATTTATTTTCTCCTGTTTTTCAGTTGAACTGCGCCTATGAAGCCTTGCTTCCGAATTCCCCATTCTGGCAGGTGCTTTCCTTATTGATTTTGCCTTACTTTGCCTTTCTCTTACAGCCTCTTCAAGTTTAGTCCTTTCAGCAACATACTTCTCATATTCCTGTCCCGCATGTCGGAACTCATTGTCGGTCTGTTCCCTGTAAAGAGAATAATTGCCGCTGTACAGCCTGACTTTTCCGTCCCTGATTTCAAGAATTTTATTGCAGAGATCATCTAAAAGACCCCGATCGTGGCTGATTAATAAAAAAGTTTCTGTTTTTTGAAGTTTCTCCCTTAATAGCTCAATACCCTTATAATCAAGATTGGCAGTAGGTTCATCGGCAAACAGCATTAAACTGTTACGGTTCAATGCATTTGAAATCCTGATTCTAGTACTTTCTCCTCCGCTAAACACATCCTGGTTCAATATCCGTGATAATTCAAACTCCTTTTGCAGCTTCTTATCCGAATCAATTTTTTCCTGGGAGAATTGTCGGATGTATGCTGCTTCGCAATACAATTTGACAAACCCTTCATCGGGTTGAATTTCTTTTGAGAGTATATTCATCAATGTTGTTTTGCCTGCACCATTCTGTCCAACTACACCGATCTTATCACCTGAATAAATCTTAAGTCCGTCGAGTTCTACAATTAATCTGTCACTGAAATATTTCTTTATATTTCCAGCTTCCAAAATCAGCATAAAAAATCTCTCCTCTCACTTTTTTTAAAAGTGTGCCGGAAAGATAAAAATAAACGTAAAATATAGTCTCAGCAAGACAAAATACGAAATAAGGTTTATTCTTAAACTAATCCAGCACAAACAAGAGCATATGCTCTTAATAAATTCAATAGAATTTTCGCTGAATTAGCTAATCTTCATGTGTAAAATCCTTAACCTTTCATAATTCTATAATTATATTTTAAATCAAAAGAATCCATTAATCAAGCCTATTGAGTACTTGCCTTCTGTAAATTTCTCTAAAACATCTTTGTAAAACGGATATTTTTCCTAGCACTTATAAATTGCAAGCTTACCAAGGTAATATATTTCTTCTCTCATCATATGATCAGGCATTAATGGCTTTAAAACACTTAGTATCCTGCACTTTTTATTCAACTCCCTGACTTTCTCCAGGTAACATATAAATTCCTCAAGCTTTTTCATAACTTCTTCATTAAGATGTTTTAATGCTCCATTATCAAGACACGTTCTCTTGAGCATCTTTTCAAGCTCTTCAGCTTTTAATGACAAATTCATGAAACTCTTCTGGAATTCCTTAGCTTCCTTAATAAGCTCCTTTTCCACCGGGTCGAGTTCACAGGCTATTGTAGCTGCATGCCCTGATGAATCCGGAAGCCAGACTGTGTGAAGATTAAGATTTTCATGTGTCGGATTTAAAGGCTTGGTACATTTCGCCAGCAGGAGAGTCTGATAAAACTCCATTGCTTCATTTATCATATGATTATAGAAGGTTGGTGGAAGACTGGTTCCAAGCTGGCATTTCAACAACCTTCCAAGCAAAAGTCTCTTGAAATCAATAAAACTTAACAGACAACTCATGCATTCATTAAAAATAGCATTAACTGCACTGGTATCATTTACTGCCATAATCCTTTTTGACTGTTCATGCAGCTTTGAGAAGGTATTTTTATAAAAACATGCACAGTTTATCGCTTCCTGCTCATTATAGGATAATGAATTCAGTATAAAATCTCCATGATCCCTCATTATGCCGGTCCAGAATCTAATTTCTTCCATTAAACTTAACATAATATACCCCTCTATCAAGTTACAGATTTTGCAATGGTAGTATATTGTATGCTTTGAGAATTAATTAGGTTACATAATATTACAACAAGTATTGATACTCATTTTAGAATTATACTTTTAACTCAACTTTCCCGAAGGATTTATGGGCTCTTTGCTACTTACGCAGCATTGCTCAGCACGGTCAGGAAGTAAGCTTTTTGACCATAACTATATGGTTTATATTTAGAAAGAGCTAATACTTTAAGCTTAAAATGCCTTTGTTCTGCTTAAAATATTAGCATCATTAATAAATGTTATAAACCATAAATTATATAGTGAGCAACCATAGCCTCACAATCCTATAGGCGGGAAAGTTGAGTATTAAGTATTATATTTAATGTTTCAATAATTTGATATGGTTGAACCAGTTCATGAAAAAATACTTCTCTGCTTGTTATAATATTCTTTATAATGAGTTCACAACATCGGCAATCCCCCTTGCCTTAACCCTTTTTAACGGACTTATAACAGAAATTGCAGTTACCAGCATTGATAAAACAAATATTAGAATTACCTGGGCCAGAGGAAATTTCCAGACCATCTTGAAATGTGTCATAAAATTGTTAATCAATGCCCTTTGCAGAAGAATTCCAAGAACACAGCCGGCAAAACATCCTATAAGGCTGTATGCAGCAGCCTCTGCCAAAACCATTCTGTCAAGCTGCCCCCCTGTCATTCCAACCGCTCGCATAACCCCATAGTATCGTGTTTTAGCAGCAACACTTGTGTTCATGGTATTTACTATATTCAACAGGCTTATGAAAGCAATTACTATGACAAAACCGTATATAAATACAGCCATGGTCATAAACGTCTTGTCCATTTCATCGTTCTTTTGACGGGAATCCAAAAAGGTTGCACTATCCCCGGCAATGCTTTTTATCTCTCGTATGGTCTGCTCCTGATTTTTACCTTTCAACTGGATGTCAATAACCTTTAACGCCTCATCGCCTGTCAATTCAGTAAAGAGCTTCTCCGTTGCAATAAACGTAGTCAGGTTCAGTTTGGAATCGCTAAAAGGCAGTGAACGGAGTATTCCCACAACAGTCAGAGTCTTCGTACCTGTCGGAGTATCTGCATAAACCTTGTCACCAAACTCAAAAATTGCGGTACGTGATGTTACACCTTTTCTTAATGTGGTATGAACCGCTATCACCCCGTTTTTCTCATTCATCAGGTCCTCATCCAGCTTACCGTAAAGCAAGTCAGTTTTTGCCCAGTTCAGCTGGTTTTTATCATAGGATAT
>JAAZCB010000845.1 GCA_012513545.1 Clostridiaceae bacterium | reverse complement strand
GGATGTATCCATCCTAATTGTCATATGTACTCCCTGCAACATAAGTTAACAAAATCATGCTCCGAAATACTTTCAAAGCATCTTTTCAGATAATGAGCATATATTAATAAGCTTATTGCTGTTTTTGTATACACTTACCATAAAATAATTAACATAATAGCAAATATCTGATTCTAAAGATTACATATTATTCCCAACTATATATAAAAATCAATAATTCCAAAATATAGCGAAATTTATCATGTAGTAGTCATATCAACGTGAAAAGTGAATAGGAAAATAAATATATTACTAAAGATTAACCGCAACTCGTAGGTAATAAATACATGTGAAATTAGTAAAACATGAAATAAATACTCTATTTAAATGCTTTGATTATAAGCAGAGTCCAAATACTCTAAATGTAATTTAACAAATCAAAACATTTATTTAATGTGCTATAATATCACTACAATAAACTATTAGTTGCACTAACCTCCCCTTGCTAATAAGCTGGACTTAAAGTAGAATATATTAAATTAGAGTCTGTTATACTATTATTTTATCAGCTTTAGGCAATGCTAACTATTCATTATTTTATCAGAATAGTTCAAAATACAAACATTTTTCTTTACCGTTTTGCTACATATAATACAGTAATTGCAGGCCTTATAAGGTATTTAAATTTTTCCTCTTAAAGTATTGGACTCAACCTTCCCAAAGGCTATAGGATCTTTTCTGCTATACCGACATTGTCAACCAGTGTCAACAAATGGTTATATCAACTTTATCTGTACGCAAACATAAACACATAATCCTGCAAGTGGGAAAGTTGAGTAGTAGATCAATAATTTTGAGCTTCCTGCTATTTAACAAGTGCCTCCAAATCCAAAAATTCTCCAGGCTGCAGCACTTTTACCGTTCCCTTTTTGTTTATGCCTTCAGCAAAACTTTCAGGTGTCCCGCTCAATAAAGGAAAAGTTCCATAATGCATTGGCACAATAACTTTAAACTTAAAATAATCATTACAGGCTGATGCCGCAGTTTGCGGTGACATTGTAAATCTATCTCCTATCGGAACCAGACCTACATCCGGTTCATAATTTTTTGCAATTAGTTTCATATTTTCAAATATATCTGTATCTCCGAAATGATAAACAGAAATACCCTTATACTTTACAATAAAACCGGCAGCTAACCCGCCATAAATTATTTGATTTCCTGAAGTCATGCTGCTGCTGTGTATTGCTTCAACCATAGTAAACTGTATATCATTATCAATAATACTTCCTCCAATATTCATAAATTCACAATTTGTGACAGATTGACCCATAAGCCAGCTACATATTTCAGCATTGGAAATTATTTTTGTAACTGCTGGATTATATAAATTCTTTGAATCCCCCATATGATCCTCATGTCCATGAGTTATTAATATGTAGTCAGGATCCTTAATTTCACTTGATAAATTACTGGGAAATTTGCTATTCCCATTAATAAACGGATCTATTAGTATTTTTTTTCCCCCACACTTCAACAAAAAACCAGAATGACCAAGCCAAAATAATTTCATAACAAATCCTCCTTAGTTTTTAAGATATTTTTTGTTACTGATTATATAAATCACGAAAATGGTTTACATTGAAAATCAACTTTCGTGATAATGTTCTAAGGAAATTGAAGCGGGATGCAAAATTTTTATCGCGTTCAATACAGTTCACTTGCTTTATTCATTTAATTAAAAACAATTACCTCTTTATTTTAACATATCCGGGTATATAAATTCTATTTTAAAATACTCTTCATTTAATTTAGTTGCTTTTGATAAATTTGTCAAATATTTTTTCAGTTCATCATTCTTTCCAATCTCCTTAATCAGTTTGAAATGGGCTGCACAGTTTCTTCCGTTCTCTTTGGCACAATATAATGCATAGTCACTCAAGTTTATAGTCTGCTCCAGGTTTAAAAGTTCCGGATTAGTTATATCAATTGGCATCTCTACATATCCAAGGGAACAAGTCTTATTTATCCTTATGTTTTCAGACACCTCAATTGATGTCTTTTCTATCTCTTCAAGAACCTTTCTGGAAAATTCACCCATATACTCCATTTTCGTATTATACAGAATGATTAAGAACTCTTCACCTCCCCAACGAACTAATATATCATCGGCTCTGATCATCTTTTTCAGAACTTTGGATATGGAAATCAACACACCATCCCCGGCCGAATGCCCATAAGTATCGTTTACCTCTTTAAAATGATCAATATCAATTAGAAAAACTCCAATAACATTATCCCGTATTGGTATTAGCCTTTTCTCATTATTATTGAGAGCTACGGTCTTATTACGAATAAATTGGGTTATTCTGTCATATATAAATTCAAAAGTATACCTTCTATTATGCAAGTTAGTCAACGGGTCATGCAAGGATAACTCTTTTAACATTTCATTGGCGTTATTCAATTGGATTGTTCTCTCCCTGACCTTCTCCTCCATATTCTCATAAAGTCTGGCATTTTCAATTGATATGGACGCTTGGGAAGATAAGATTTTTAATGCCTCCAATCTCTCCGAAGTAAATACATTGTCAGAAAGATTATTCTCCAGGTAGACAACGCCCTTAAGCCGGTTTTGATAAAAAACCGGCATGCAAAGTACAGACTTGATCCGGTTTTTTATGACGTAATAATTGTTTTGCCAATTGGCGTCTGAAAAAGCGTTATGAATTACAAGGGTTTCTTTTGTTCGTGTTACGTATTGTACAATTTCCAGACACAGTTCCTCACTTTCTGTTACAGGAAGCGATTGCATTACCTGAATCTTACAGGAATTGACGTCCTGCATTGCTTCAATATGGAATTCACCGTCAGCTTCATTTTGGAGTAATAGGTAACCCCTTTGAGCACCGGCATTTTCAATCAGTGTCTCGATCAATATAGTTAATAGCTTTTCAATTTTGATTTCACTTGAGATGGCCTGAGTAGATTTCAAAATTGACGTCATATCGATTGAACTGTTAGTTATTTTTGAAATTGTTCCTTTCATAGGTCTTGATATTTGCCGAGAAGATTCATCAGTAACAAAATAATGGGAGTATTGCTTTTCCAATAGCATAACTTTTCGATAAGCCCCCCATTGCTCATATAAGTAGTGAGCCTCATAAATATACGTTTTCGCAATCTTCTCATCACCTTTGTCCTTCCAGAACTTCCCATACATTTCATTGCAAAGCGCCCTATATTGAATAAAATCATTATTACCTATTGATTCCATAGCCTTATTAAACAGGTCCACAACAGTATCAAGGGGTTCGTTGCCAATTATCGCCCTTTGAGCTGACAATAAATAATACTTATGGGCAATATTATCAGGACAATTTTCCATCCAGTTTTTCATTCTCTGCTGTATAATTAAAAGAGTTTCATTCATTTTTGCCTGTTCCTCAGAGGGTACGTTTTTCCATTTATTAATAAGGATCATAGCTTTAAATAGAAGATAATCGGGCATGGCAAAATCATATATCTCTGCAGAGCCAATCTTCTCCAACAAAATGTTCCATTTTTCGGCTGCCTCCATATCATCCATAACAACATTAATATATATATTGTACAGATAAAACCTTGCCAGGTAAGTCATATTATGAATTTTACCAATTCTCCTGATCATTTCAGCATGCTTTTTTTCAGTATCAAGTTTAATGTCCTGTTCAGAGACACCCTCAGGGATTGTCTGTAATTCCTGAATTGCATAGTAAACAATCTCGGCTAAAACCAAAGGAGCTGCACCTTTAGTCTGCTTAAGAAAAACAATAGTATTCTCTGTTTCTGCCTTGCACTCTGTCAGGTTCTTACCAACCCACATCAATAAGTGAATTTTATGAGAAATAGCATAATTAGCATGCATAAGATCGCCAACTTCCAAACCTACCCTGTAGGAGAGGTCATAGTAATTCAAGCTTTCCTTGTAATGTACCCTCCAGTAGGAAATATATGGGAAGAAATAATAAACTTGCGGTTTTTGAGATTCGGCATTAAATTTGCTGATTAGGCCCAAAGCAGCTTCACCCAGCTTATACCCGGTTTCATAATCATTAAGAACTTTCCCTATTGTATGACCGAAATCACTAAAACATCTGCACGTTGCCGGTGATGTCCCATAAGTCAAGGTCAATTCAAACATTATAAGAGTTGATAGGGTAAAGAGCAGTGGACTGGCTTGAAGTGCAAGAGGTGCCACCTGAAGCAGCTTAACTGCCATAAGCTTTTCAGGATCACTCATTACAGGAAGATTGACAAGATCATCTACCGTCATGTTTATTAAAAATTGTTGCATCTTCATGACGCCTTCCTGTATCTTCTGCTTAATTTCTTCAGCGCTTTCCGGTACAAAAATATTAAATAATATCAGAGTTTTTCTCATTTCATCAATTGTTTCCAATAGTTTTCCCTGATAAATAAGTATCAGTATTTTAATATTGGAAACAGAGCCTTTTTCAATATTGCTGTTTGCTATTTTTAATAAATACTCACAAATAGCCTCCGCTTTTGTCAAGTCACCGGACAGCAAAGCAGCATTTGCCTCTTCCAACGATAAGTCAAAGAACTTGTCCGGCATCTCTGCCCACTCTTCCTCGGACAATAAAGACTTAGCCGTTTCAAAATAGCTTAAGGCTGCTGCAAAGGCAATTGATTTTTTCGCTTTGTTTCCAGCCATTACATTTAATTCCGTAAGCTCTATCCGATCATTTTTACCTCCGATGAAATCCCTGCCAATGTTCAAATGATTAACCAGATCAAAAATTACATCTGTCCGTTTTGTTTCCTTAAAAGCCTTTAAATGCTCTCTTCCTATTTTTAGATGAATTTCGCACTTCTCTTTAGACGGAATTAAAGAATATAATGCTTGCCGGATTCTATCGTGTGCAAAACAAAAACGCAATTCAATATCTATGACACTCATTTCGTTTTTCAGTGTATTGATAAAACGGTAGTTATTGTTTAATGGAATAACAATTTCTTTCTCTATGGCTATCCATAAATTCTTACCAACTGCTGCAACAGATTTGTTACTGATTAATGAAACTTCTGTCAAATCAAATTGTGTTCCAATGCAAGCTGCCAGCTTCAATATATCCATGGCTCCTGACGGCAAAGATTCCAGCTCTTTTACCAGCAAATCTATCACATTGTCGCTTATTTCAACAGCTTTTACTTTTTCCAGGTCATAGGTCCACTGCCCCTTATCTGCCATAAATGTGAACGTTCCCTTAAGATACAAAGAACTTAACAATCGGCTTATGAAAAATGGATTACCCTTTGTCTTTTGATAAATAATGTTTGCTAAAGGTTCGGTTACACTGGGCTGACTATGAAAGGTATCAGCTATCAATTGATTTATTGCAGTAAATCCTAAAGGCTTCAGGAATATTTGATGAAATGGAGGAATTGAAGATTGCTGAGCGTTCTTCAATTCCTCCAGCATTGCCAATAGCGGGTGACCAGCTTTCACTTCATTGTCTCTGTATGCGCCTATAAAAAGAACATAACGTATATTGCCCGAGGTCAAAAGGTATCTAATTAAATCAAGGGTTGAAGTATCGCTCCATTGAAGATCATCAAGAAAAATTACCAGTGGATGTTCCTTTCTGGCAAAAACATTTATAAATTCCAGGAAAGTCATCTGAAAACGATTTTTAGCTTCCAAAGGATTGAGTGCGGCAACTTGAGATTGGGTTCCTATAATCTGTTCCAATTCAGGAATAATGTCTATGATGACTTGCGCGTTACCGCCCAAAGCCTCCGTGATATTCCTTTTCCAATTATCCAAACTGGCCTGGGGCTTGGCCAGTAACTGTCTTATTAATTCCTGAAAAGCTTGTGTAATCCCATAATATGGTACATCCCGTTCGTATTGGTCATACTTTCCATATATAAAGTGTCCCTTTTTCCCGGCTATAGGTTTAAGAATCTCATGAATCAGAGAGGATTTTCCAATTCCTGAGTAACCACTTACCGGCAGAAATTCACAATGTCCCTCTGCTGCTTTCTCAAAGCTATCAAGCATAACTTCGATTTCTGCTTCGCGCCCATACAGTTTATGGGGAATCTCAAATCTATCGACAAAATCTCCTTCCCCAAGTGCAAACTCACTTGGTTCCTTTTTTTCCTCAAGCAATCGCTGACAGTGTTCCAAATCTTTTTTTAACCCCAATGCAGATTGGTACCTTTCCTCGGCTGTTTTGGAAATCAGCTTCATAATTATGTCTGAAAGGATGACCGGAATTTCGGAATTTATATCTCTTGGAGGAATTGGAATTTTAGCGATGTGGGAGTATATTAAGTCCAATTCATCCTCGCCCTTAAAAGGCAATTGGCCTGTGAATAATTCATATAAGGTGATACCGAGAGAATACAAATCGCTTCTGTAATCCATCGGTCTGTTTACTCTTCCGGTTTGTTCAGGAGATAGATAATCCAAGGTTCCTTCTAAAACATTTAAGTCGATAGATTGAGACGCCTCTCGAATTAATTCGGCGGAAATACCAAAGTCGGTTATTTTCACCTGGTTGGTTTTATAATTCCATATAAAGTTGGTTGGATTTACATCCTTATGAATAATATTTTGCTTATGTATTTGAATTAAGGAATCTGTCATTTGAACAGCCAGCGACAATTTTTCAGCAATACCTGTATTAATTGATTGCAGTACCTTATTGACTGATTCTCCTCCGATATCCTCCATGATAATCGCAAGGCTGTTTCCGTATTTTTCCACTGCATATACTTTTATTGCTCCATCACCGGTTATCCTGCTCACAATATCATATTCACGGATAAAAGCAGATATATCTTTGGTGGAGGGGTATTCTCTATTTAACAACTTGATAATGACCGGACAATTATCCAAAACCCGGGTACCCTTTAAAACTGCTGAACTTCCCCCTCTGTAAATCTCTTCTTTAATTGTATAACCCGTCAAGTGGATCATTATTATGACACCCCATTGCGCTTATTGTTACTTTCTTATCGATGTCAGCCCACAATGCGTAACTTCTCTTATTATTAGTCCCGTATTGTTACTGGACTTATGTTTTTGCTTGTATTTCTGGTTTACAGCATAAACTTTTCCAAAAGATTATAGGCTCTTTTCTACTAACGTAGCATTGCTCACCGAGGTCAAAAAGTAAACCTTTGACCTTACCCTGTGAGCAAACAGAGCCAAATAATCATATAAGCGGGAAAGTTGAGTTTACAAGTTATCTTATTTTATTATCGGTATTTTTGAATTTTTTCAACACATTTATATAGCTAAATTATAATTTTCAATTCTTTTGCAGATACTAACTATGATTTAAAGAATCGTATTTTTTTAGGAGGTTTCTTTATGCAAAACTTATCTACAAAAGAATTGAACTATATAAAGGATGTATTATCCTGGGAACTGCTTTCAGCTAAAAAGAACTTTCAATATGCGCACCAGGAAAGCGATTCCAAAGACCAAAAAATTTTTTTTGACACAGCAAATATGCACCAGCAAAACTATTTAAGTCTATTGAACTATGTTGAACAGATAGTAATCAGACAAGGAGGTCAGATGCATTAATGGATACTCAATCAATAGTTACTACCCAATCCGGGGCTCAAAAAATCGGCAAAAGGGTTTCCGATGAATTTCCAAAGGTAAAGGATGCAAATGTTAACTTAAGAGACCGTATGAATGATATTCTGTTGGATCAGAAGAATATGCTCGTTAGTTACCAAATCGCAATAAATGAAATACTAAATGACGATCTTAGAAATTTACTGGCTGATAACCGCAATAAGTTGCAAGGGGCACATACCGGACTAATAAACGGGTTGTTTGATATGGGAGAATATCAGGCTGATGTTGCTGACAAGCCTCAAATCAAAGACGTTCTTGACGTGTTTAGCGGTTACAGAACACAGCTTCCATATAAAATATAGCTCGACTATAAAAATTTTGGAATCATGCTTCAAAAAAAGCCCTATTGTTAGTAATAGCGCATAACAAAAGGGCTTTTTTTATAGTTTGCGGACATAAAAAACTGGCTATAATATTCAAAATAATTAAACTTCTATATTCAGAACTCAGTGATTGTTCCGAGTATATATCTCTTCATTAAAGCATAGTCTGTCGAGTTTATTCTTCCGTCACTATTCAAATCAGCCACCACTGAACCGTTTGGCAGGTCAGAAGCTTCAACAATTCCAAGTATCAGCCTCTTAAGCAGTGCATAGTCTGTTGAATTTATCTTCCCGTCATCATTCAGGTCACCTTTCATTCCCACCGGTGATGATGGTGATGGCGAAATTGAAGGCCCACCTTCCGGTTCAGTCCCATATATCAACTCATTGCCGTCGTATACAGGTATATTCTTGGTCTTTTTAACGTCCTGTTTTACAAGCCCTTCCCTTGAGAAATCATTTGATGAATCCCAGAAACTTGTTCCTTCAGGCGCTGATATTCTGAACTGTATTTCACCATTGTTCTGTTCCTGTCCTATAGGTGCAATAACCGACCCGTCAGGGTATGAGACCTTAACATAGTATATATTACCAGAGTAGTTTATAAGTTCTGATACCTTTGTGTCAGAAAATTCATCATAACCTTTCTTAACAGTAAGATCCTTGGCAGAATACCCTGCTTCTATAACCTCACTGATATCTATATAATAATTATAGGAGAAGTCCTTGATAACTCTTGCCGGCCATCCCGAGTGATTATTCAGTAAGGCTTTTATTTCAGTATAATTGGAGCCCTCCTGATTTACACATGCTTCAACATAGAATTCATCTTCCCTGGTCTCTTTTGCCGGAAAGTTCGAAAGAGTAGTACCACCATACCGCGATACCATCTTACACAATATACCAACAAAACCGGCATTATAGTCTGTCGCTACTTCATTGCACTGGTAATTTTTTACAGTATCTTCATAGCTTGAATCACTTGCTGATTGGGGTCCCCCAACAAGAGCGCCGTATAATATATGCCTGTGATTCGCAGGATTGATATCCTGATCTGACCATGATCCATGTGCAGTTCTGTGATGAGGATGCTCGGGAGGGTTATTCCCAAAGCCTACAACATAACTTCTTTTATTTGGATTGGAGCCTAAAGCATAATCTATTTGCTGCTTGGCAAAATCCGAATACCTTGTCTTTAATGTCGAGTCTTTAATAGAGTCTGCATATACGGAAGCTAAAAATGCAGTAGTAGTGGAATGCCTTAAGGATCCCCACTGGTACATCCAGGCAAGACCGCCTGAAGTATAGTCTATTTTCTGACCATTATACCCTACTGTCCACCAGTCTAAATGCATCTTTACAAAATCATGGTACTCCTGCTTGTCGGTAAGCTTTGCCAGAAGAAGCATTGCCCCATAATGGACATCATCCCAGCAGTGGCCCCAACGATATTTCATGATTGTGGACTGGTCTTCCCTTCCAAAATTAGGAACGTAGGATTCGGCTTTGTCAAGATATGTCTTGTCATTTGTTGCTATGTAAAGCCAAACAGCAGCCCAGGCAAGTTCATCGTAAAAACCGCTCCACGAGTCGTAAAAACCTTTTGCTTTAGTATAATCACTATCGCTTTTCGTTTTGTCAGCCAGACTAAATAGGCTTTTTGCATGAGCACGGTAACTGCTGTCTTTCAGAACTATGGAACCTATGGCAAGTGCTGCAGCCATTTGCCCTGTCACGCATGAGGCTTTACAGGTATAATAAGGCCTCTCCATTTCCAGCTCAATAACCTCTGCTGGCCCCCACCACTTATGGTCTGCGTTTCCATCACCAATCTGGTATACTACTTTATCACCCAGGTCACAGGCAGCCAGATAGTCAAGTGCAAATTTTAGATTTCTCTCAAGGTGAATTTTCTGGCCTGAGGCCTCAATACCACTACCATATTCATATAAAGCCCAACCCAACATTGATGCAGTGTATGACATAGGAAGATTGAACTTCACATGGTCACCTGCATCATACCATCCACCTTTTATGTAATCATTCATAGTAGCATCCCCACGCCACTCTACACGGTTCCATTCCGGAAGCGGACCGGCCTGCTGACATTCATAAAAGTAGATAGCTTTTTGAAGCGCTTCTGCATAATTATGCGTTGGTGCGGCAAATATGGTAAATTGCGGAATCAGAAGAGTAAAAAGAATAGCAAATGTTAAAGCAATACATATACCTTTTCTCAATTAAAATACCCCCTTAGATAAACATGTTAAATATTTTGAAGACAGATTAATAATAGCCAACT
The DNA here is from genome assembly GCA_012513545.1 of Clostridiaceae bacterium. The sequence continues at coordinate 1,022 of JAAZCB010000845.1, read as the reverse complement.
TATGTTAATGCGTTATCTTTATTATAACCCATCTTGAAACATTTTTGAACTCATCATTTTGCACATATATATTATTCGCAGTTTATTTATTTTTAAGGGTATCATGACTAAAATAAGACAGGTAAAAAGTTAAGGCTTTTTGTTACCGGTAATCTTTCTGAATTCCAAAGTATACATAAAAAAGGCAAACAGCGTAGAAAAGACTGCCAGTAAAACAAAAATTGTCAGCAGAGTATCAGTGTAAACATTTATCAATCTTTGAGAATTAATAGCCATAGTCATTACTATAGCCGTAAAGAAAATAACAGTTGCAAGCTTCCCATACCAATTAGCCTGAACAACAAAATTTACTTTTTTATATAAAAGTACACTCCCGGTTATCATAAATGTCTCTTTTGCAACGACAATTATAAGAACAGGTAATGGTATAAGCTCCTGAATGGTAAGAATCGTTAATGCAGTAAGCTGCATCAGCTTGTCAGCAAGAGGATCAGCCAGCTTCCCCCATGCAGTTATCATGTTGAATTTTCTTGCAATAACCCCATCCAGAATATCGGTAATGCCTCCTATGACAAAGAGCACAGCTGCAACATAATACTGTTGACCAAAAAGGTAATAACCGAAAACCGGAACAAGAAAAAGCCTTAAAGCAGTAAGTATGTTAGGAATATTCACCCAGCCACCACCTGAACATTAAATAAATAACAACTGATATCTTCAATCAAACAACTTGCAAAATTCATATCCATTAACTATAACATGATGAAAATAGCAATAAATAATTCATGTTATATAATATCTATTCTTCGAAATATTAACTATTCACTTTAATAATAGCAAATTATAGTTACAATATTAACATATTCTTCTACACTTTTGCAATCTTCTTTACATCACTGGGTGTACATTTTAATCGTGCACCAGATTATTCCAAGAACTAAAGCTCCAAGGCTAAGAGAATGTAAACTCGCTACGGGTCGAATCAAACTCGCTTCGCTCAAACAGTGATTCGACTTATCCTT
>JAAZCB010000844.1 GCA_012513545.1 Clostridiaceae bacterium | reverse complement strand
GTTTTATCAACAAAAACGAATGTAAAACAACAAAATGAATGTCACCGACTTTTTAAAGTGGACTCATGAATAATTATTGCTATCTTGGCAAAAGGTCTCCCGGATAGCTCAAAATCTGTTCTTTTATCCAATAATTAAAACTCTATATAATGAAAAAAATTCTTTTTTTACCGCTATTGCTATTGGTACTATATTCATGTGAACCAATGCAAAAGAAAATCAAAATTCCAGATGAAAAATTCAAGTCTTATTTAGTAGCCAACTACGACAACGATGGTGATGGTGAGATAAGTAAAGCTGAAGCAACATTAGTAGAAAAAATTGAAATAAGCACCGATAATGTTTACTCCTTAGAAGGTCTGGAGCACTTTGTCAATCTTGAACATTTGGATTGTGATGGTTCTCAGGTTGGTAATAGTTTTAGAGGGAAATTAACCTCTATAAATATCAGTAACCTGACTTTTTTAAAGCATTTTTCTTGTAGGGGCAATAAAATCAGCACCTTGAATGTTGAAAACAACCGAATGTTAGAAACATTATACTGTGATGGCAATCAACTTACCGGCATAAATATACAATATAATACTTTGTTAAAAGTTTTTTCCTGCTGGAAAAACCAAATTTCCATAATTGATGTTTCTCAAAATCGAGCCTTGGTAACTATATTTTGTCGTGACAATAATATTATGAACCTTGACATCACTAACAATGTTGAATTAAGATTTTTAGAATGCTCAGAAAACAAACTGCAAACGATTAACACATCAAAAAATGGTTCTTTGGAAGTTTTTGCCTGTTCTGTAAATAATCTTACTACCCTTGATGTTAGTGAAAATCGCAGTTTGAATACTCTGGCATGTAATTTTAATGACTCGCTATATGAAATCTGGTTTCACTATGGTCAGTCCATTGCTACAATATATAAGGATGAACATACTGTAATTAAATATAAATAAGTCCGGCAGAGTCTTGCAATATGTCAGCAGCATTAATACTTGAAAGCCTGGTATCTTGCGTCTTATCGCAATTTATTAATATTTGCACAGGATAGTAATCTTTTTACGTTCGCTTTCTGTAGGTGGCAATGGCGGCAGCGCCAAAACCAATGGCAAAAAAGCCAAGGGCAAGGAATTCTTTCCACAAATGGATGAATCCGCTGCCTTTCAGATAGGCTCCCCTCATGATAACCATATAATATTTAGGCGGCATGACAGATGAGATTGCCTGTGCCCAGGGTGGCATTGATGTTGCCGGAGTCCAGAAACCACTCATAAGCAAGGATGTGACAATAAAAATGAAGTATAGGTAGATCGCCTGCTGGAAGTTGTTTGAATAATTGGAAATGATCAGTCCCAGGCTTGACATGGCTGCAATCATCAGTATTGAAGCAGCGTAAATCGTCACGAAGCTGCCCACGGGCTTAAAGCCGTAGACCAGCGATGATGATCACGAACATCCCCATAAGGGCCGGGAGCATGAAGGTGCATAGCATTGCTCAAGCGTTTGTGTTTTTGCTAAAATGCTAATTAGTCAACCCTTATAAAACTCCCGTTTTTCAACATTCCGGGGAACAGGCTGTAGCGCCAGCCATCTTTCCCTTCTTCTGAATAATGAAACCACCATAGCCCATTTTTCGAGGATACAAAAAAGGAC
>JAAZCB010000843.1 GCA_012513545.1 Clostridiaceae bacterium | reverse complement strand
TTTATCATTGCCAATCATAATAAATTCAATATAATATAAATCAAGACGCTTTAAATAAAATGATATATATTTTTAAGTATGTTATTAAAAGCTTGAACCTTATATTGTTAAAAAGCGCCGGTTGGCTGCTTAAATTGGTTTGTACGGGGGGGATTGAATGGGTTCCGGTAAAATATATAGAGTGGTAATAGCAGATGATCATGAATTGGTAAGAGACTGCATAAAGAATTACTTGGAGGAAGATCCTGAAATAGAAGTGGTAGCTTGTGCGGAAAATGGCAAAGTTGCTGTTGAAGCATGCAGAAAATATAAAGTAGATGTAGTACTTATGGATATGGTAATGCCCATTAGCGATGGGATTACGGCCACAAAAATGATTATGAATCTTAACAAGAATATTAAAGTACTTATTTTAACATCATTTCCTGACAGTTCACAACTTGTTGAAGCTGTGAAGATTGGAATCAGCGGGTATATAACAAAAGACTCTTCTGCCAAGGATATGATAATGAGCATAAAAAATACAGTAAATGGCAATTTGGTTTTTGAAAAAAGTGTTTTTGATGGAATACTCAAAAACATAATGGAAGATAATAAACCTGAAACAGACGTTTTTCACGATTTGAATGAGAATGAACTTGCAGTATTGAGGGTACTTGTAAGAGATGGCAGTGAAAATAAAGATATTTCTGAGAAAGTCTATCTTAGCGAGGGAACTGTCAGAAGTATAATCTCAAGATTAATGAATAAATATGGTTTGAGCAAAAGAACACAACTTGCTTTATTTGCTTTAAAAAATGGTCTGAGCTAGCTGCAGACAGGAGAACCGTAGGAGCGTCTGTAACTGCTGCCTTTCAAGTGCATTTAAGAGCGTAAATCCAACAATATAGCGAGAATACCAGTCTGTAATCGCTGTTAGGTACATAAATAATGGCAAGAAATTGATTCTTATAAGATCAATAATGTTTTTGTCATTATTTAATAAGTTTCAATAATTTTGAATCTAACATTACATTTTTATAGTATAATATATATAACACTTGAGTGTTGAAGAAATTGAACTTTAGTGTCAAAATATTTTTGTGGGATAAATCTAATGAAAAAGACATTGATTATGTATCTAAGTATGTTGAAAACGGTAAAAATTAACATAAAGTACATCGAAAAATTTTTTTACAATGCAATTATGTTTATTATATGGTTCCGATGTGATATAATTTAATGAGTTTTAGCACTCCTAAGTGAGAGAAATCAATGAAAAACTTTTGTCTGCATTGCTGCAGGTATTCTATGTATGGGGATTTTTGTTATGCTATACTTCTTTATTGATAATAAATCATCTGAAATCGGCTCAAACAGGTTTGAATTCTATGATGTACAAAACGCAGAAAAACTTGGTGAAGTGAGCAATAATATAGATAAATTTTTATAAAAAAATATATAACATAAATTCCATATTTTTTTGGGGGAGAAAAACTATGAAAAAAACCATTTCACTATTGGTTATTTCAATATTAATTATTGAAATAATGCTTACATCTATTGGTCACAACTATGTACTCGCTGACGACTTAAGTAACAGGAAAGCTACCTTTGATGACATTGCCGGGCATTGGTGCCAGGAATTTATCGAAAAGTTTACCGAACGCAAATGGGTTTTTGGATATGATGACGGACTGTTTTATCCGGACAAATATGTTACCAGGGCAGAGTTTACAGCAATGGTAGTAAAAATATTCAAAAAGACAACAAGGCAAAGTGACAGCGCTTTTATTGACGTTAGTAAGAATGATTGGTTCTACAATGCTGTAACCTGTGCAGCAGACGAAAATCTTATTAAAGGATATGAGGATGGCACATTCA
>JAAZCB010000842.1 GCA_012513545.1 Clostridiaceae bacterium | reverse complement strand
CCTGGGCTTTAGTGGCAGGGAAATTGAACTTGCAAGGATTGCAGGTTACCTCCATGATATCGGTAATGCTGTAAACCGTATAGATCATGCTCATTCAGGTGCTATCCTTGCATATGACATTCTGGCACGGATGGGCATGGATTACAAGGAGGCTGCTGAAATAATGCTGGCAATAGGAAACCATGACGAAGGTTCCGGAACAGCCGTGAGCAATGTTTCGGCAGCGTTGATACTTGCTGATAAGTCCGATGTGCACAGGACACGTGTCAGAAATAACGATATTGCTACGTTTGACATTCACGACAGAGTAAATTATGCTGTTGAAGAATCCAGGATATATGTTGAAAAAGAAAAGAAACTTGCAATTTTAGATTTACATATCGACACTGAAATCTGTCCGGTTATGGACTATTTTGAAATATTTCTGGTTAGGATGACAATGAACAGAAAGGCTGCAGAGTTTCTTGGACTGAAGTTTCAGTTGATAATAAACGGCACCCACTTACTGTAAGAGGCGGAAAATACCATGCTTTAGAAATTCTTTTTATATTGACGAAAAATTATTCAAGTTATATAATATCTTAGTGTGGACAAGATTAAAAAGGGGGAATTTTACAGATGAAAGGTAGCAGCGGGGTTAAGGCCTTCGTGGTTGTTCTGATTATCGGTATACTTACTTTTGTAACCTTTGCCGGTATAAGCATCGAAGCCTGGGAGTTTGAAATCAAAAAAATAACTGATATTGAAAGTATCAGGTATGGAATTGATATAAGAGGAGGTATCAGGGCAACACTTACGGCACCTAAGGACGTGAATCCAACTGAAGATGAATTGGAAGCTGCCAAGGAAATAATCAATAAAAGACTGGATTCAAAATATATTTATGACAGAAGTGTCAGCATTGATAAGGTAAATAAAAGGATTATTATAGAAATACCCTGGAAAAAAGACGAGAAAAACTTTGATCCTCAGAAGTCTATAGATGACTTGGGAGAAACGGCTATGCTTTCATTTGCTGAAGTTGATGAAACCAGGATAAACGCCGAAAACGGGAAGTATGAGCTAATTAAAGAAAAAATAATACTTCAGGGAAATGAAGTTGTTAGTGCTAAGCCAGAGGTTGATCCAAACACTGGAAGGTCACATGTTAGACTTTATCTGAGCGATGAGGGTGCAAAGAAGTTTGAAGAGGCAACTGGAAGACTAATTGGACAGAAAATAGGTATATTTCTTGACGAAGTAGAGTTTTCTTCTCCAGTTGTAAATGGAAAAATATCCGGTAAGGATCAGGCGATAATAACACTTAACAATCCTGATTCAAAGGCTGAGGCTGTTGAAGCAAAAGAGCTTGCAGCTACAATAAGATCTGGTGCCCTGCCTTTTGAATTGAATGCGGTTGAAGTAACTTCAATCAGTCCTCTGCTTGGACAGAGTGCTTTAGGTGTTACTGCTTATGGCGGATTTGTTGCACTAATACTGGTTCTGTTGTTTTTGCTTTTGTACTACAGACTTCCGGGTATTGTCGCAAGTATTGCCCTAATAGGACAGATGGTTACAATACTCCTGTTTATATCATTGACAAACATGTCGTTGACACTACCTGGTATTGCGGGTCTTATTCTGACGGTAGGTATGAGTGTTGACGCCAATGTAATAATATATGAGAGAATCAAGGAAGAAATGAGAGGCGGTAAGACAGTTCAGGCTGCTATTGATGCTGGTTTCAACAGAGCTTTCACTGCAATATTTGACGGTAACCTCACCACCTTGATAGTTGCTGTTGTTCTCTATCTTTTAGGTACAGGTCCGATACAGTCTTTCGCACTGACCTTGAGTCTTGGTGTTGTATTAAACTTCATTTTTGCGATATTTGTCACTAAGACTATTCTCAGAGCCATAGCAGCTCCAGCAGCATTAAAAAAACCATGGCTTTATGGAGTAAAAGGAGGGACCTCAAATGTTTGATTTTTACGGAAAGAGAAAGATTTTCCTGGCACTATCGGGGATTATTATATTAGCTGGCATAATTGGTTTTATTGTTAATGGCGGCTTTAAAATGGATATACAGTTTCAGGGCGGTACAGAAATTATACTTGAAATGGAGGACTCAAGTTATTCTGACGCAGATGCTCAGAATATGCTATCTGATTTAATAAACAAAAAGGTTTATGTTCAGAAGCTTAACACCGCAGGACAGAACCAGAATGAGAAGATAGACCTGATGGATATAAAGATAGCAGGTGCGGAGGAAGAAGACTATAATAAGGTAGTTGATGCTGTTAAAAAGCAATATAATGTAAAAGAAGATGCACAGATGACAGTTAACAGGGTTGATCCTGCAATAGGCGGAGAAATGCAGAGGAAAGGTATAATTGCAGTAATTTTAGCTTCTGTACTGATGCTTATATATGTATGGATAAGGTTTAATATCATGTCAGGACTTTTAGCTGGAGCAACAGCAGTTCTGGCGCTTGTTCATGACGTTGCCGTTATGCTGGCCTTCTATGCAATATTCGGTATACCTCTGAATGAGTCCTTTATTGCAGCCGTATTAACGATAGTCGGTTATTCAATAAATGATACGATAGTTATATATGACAGAATAAGGGAAAACACCAAGCTTTTAAGGAAAGATTCTCTTCCTGAGCTTATGAACAAGAGTGTAATGCAGTCGCTGTCAAGATCTATTAATACTTCGTTAACTACCTTGATATGTGTTGTTACCATTTTCATGTTTGCTAAGGTAAATTCAATTGACTCAATAACTGAATTCACCTTGCCGTTAATGGTTGGTCTTGTAAGTGGTGTTTATTCAACATTATTTATTGCAAGTCCTGTCTGGGTTTCATGGAAGGAATCAAATGCAAGGAAGAGGATTGCCGGAAAAACAGCATAAGGTTAAGCTTGATTTATTTGAAATAAAAAGTTCGGGAAATGGCACTGATAAAAAGCTTCGGGACATCGAGTCCATTGCTTTTTGCCGGATTTTCCTTCGGAAAATGGCCTTGAAAAGAGGGATAGGATCATATTTGATTCTGTCCCTTTAATTTTTTATTGATTTTTATTTTTTCCTGTGCTAATATTAACTATAATCGGTGGTATCATAAATACTATATGAACCATACGGCGTTAAGATTAATAATTTTATGAATTTTAACTGCTTTGATCCATAGTGGACAAAGACAGGAGGGCTTATTAATTGTTGATTATGTTCTTTTTATACATGAGTCAATCCTGTCTGGATTGGCTTTTTTCAATCTCAATGCTGTTAATGAGAGGACGGTAAATATG
>JAAZCB010000841.1 GCA_012513545.1 Clostridiaceae bacterium | reverse complement strand
AGAGCCGGGAACAGGGGAGCCGGGAACAGGAGAGCCGGGAACAGAGGAACCAGGAACAGGAGAACCAGGAACGGGAGACCCGGGAACAGGGAACCCAGGGACAGGAAACTCAGGAGGCGGAAACTCAGGAGGCGGAAATCCTAATACAAATGATCCAACTGAACCAGACGATACAAGCAATCCTGTGATTGATCCGGCTGAACCAAGTAATCCAGTGACTGAACCAGCAACTGATATACCTGCATCAGGAGAGATCAATAAAGCATATATTAGAGGGTATAGTGATAATACATTTAGACCGGAGCAAAGCATTACCAGAGCAGAAATGGCTGTAATACTTGCCAATCTGGATGAAGCTTCGAAAGATGATCAGACAGGCTTTGAGTTTAAAGATGTTCCAAAAGACCATTGGGCAGCATGGGCAATAGCTTATGCATCAGAAAAAGGATACTTTAAGGGCTATGAGGATGGAACTTACAAGCCGGACAGATATATCACGAGAGCTGAACTATGTGTAGTTCTTGGAAACTATATGAAAATGGAAGCAGCAAGTGTGGATGAGGATAAGCTTACAGACATTAAAGGGCATTGGGCACAGAAATATATATACATGCTTATATCAAAGGGTTATGTAAAAGGCTATCCTGATAATACCTTTAGACCTAATAACAATATAAAACGTTCTGAATGCGTAACTCTTATAAACAGAGTATTGGGTATTGAGGCTGTAAAGGATGCAGAAACTTATTTCACGGACGTGGATAAAAGTTACTGGGCTTATGGAGATATAATGGCCGCTATACTGAGTAAAGAATAAAGGTAATAGGAGAACAAATATATGTAATAAAATGGAATCATTGTAATTCACGACTGGTAATTGCAAAAGGGGCTGTCGTACTAAGCAAGTAGCGACAGCCCCTTTTTTGTGAAACTCGGTAGAATATACCCGGACGGACAGCCGCAAAAGGTAACCAACGTAAGAGGCTTATCCACAAGATATTATTACAACAAGAGAGGCCTTAAGGAAAAGATTGTTGATATAATAAAGAGGCAATTTTATTACTAGAATAGTTAAACAAAAAACACTGCAGCTATGGCTCCTGCAAGACGTGCAATTTTAAGCTTAAGCCAATTTGTTTTGACAGCAGTATAATACGTACACCTTGGCTCAAGCCAACCTTTGCTTTTCCAATACATATAATCGAAAGTATTATTCGTCTTGTCTTCCTTTTGCCAGCACATTTGTTGCACTTTAAATATAAGGAGTGAAAGAAACGTAGGCTTTAAAGATTTTTGGCCTTTTACAGCATAAAATAATCTATCCGATATCCTTTTTATTTTGCTACTATATAGATTTTTCATTTCCTCCTGTTTCATCAATTCGCCGGCACGAAATTTATATTGTCCATCAATGTACACACCCCATGACATGAGTGCAAACTTCATTGTATTTAAAGCATGACTTGTTGAACCTGCCCCTGATGTTGTCAAAATCACCGCTGCCTTTCCAGCAAGTCCAGGTCTATGGCAATAAAAAGCCATTCTATCAATCCAGTTTTTCATAATACCATTGACATCCTCTACATAAACAGGACTTGCAAATATAAAACCCTCTGCATTATTAATCTTATCTCTAATAAGCAGTAAATCATCCTTTAATGGACAAAATTCCTCTCCCTTGTCAAAGCACGCTCTGCATCCGAGGCACATTTTTAATTCCGCATTTCCCAAAGAAATTCTTTCAATTTGTATATTCTCATGCTTTGATTCGGCTATTGATCTGAGTTCTTCCTCCACCAGGCCAACCAACTGCTCAGTATTTCCATTCTTTCGATGGCTGCTGACTATTGAAATAAACTTCATGCCTTTGCTCCCCCCCAATCCGAAGGTAAATTAATTCTGTCCCTATGTTTATTATAACTTGTAGAGCTCATCACCTGTCAAATATGCTATCATCTGTTTTTTTTAGTTCGCTGTCATTTATCCATCCCATTGTTTCTTTAAGCTTATTATAATTCTCAGCACCGAACTTGTTTTTAGAGAGTATCAGCATAACTCAATCCAAGGTGATTCCAGATATGTGGATGAATGGATTCTAAATAAAGACAAATCAGTAAACATGCGCTCTTCGCTATCTCGTGCGGGTTAATATAATGCAAATTAAAATTACTTTTATATTTTTATAGAATGTTGTATAATGATTATATAAACTACCAAAAACTTTGCAAAATAATACATGATTAAAGTACAATATTCTTTCCATATTTGTGCTGGTTTTTGTCATCTATATAGAAGTGCACAATTATGGTGAAAATATATTTCTAAATATACCTTGTTAATAAGGGTTTGGAAGTAATTATTTAATTTGTTTTTTAAAAGGGAGGATGTATAATGTTTTGGAAAAAAGGTTTTAAAAAGAGGTTGTGTTTTATTCTGTCAAGCATCATGGTCTTCAGTGTTATAGCTACTGTTAAGTTATCAGTGTCTGCAGCAGGTGAGAAAAGTTACAGATCGCTTCCTAATGAGTACAAAATGAATAGCTCAAAGCAAGGTAGTATTGAAAGGTTAAGTTATAATTTTGGTAACGCTACTAAATATTTTAACGTTTACCTTCCTTACGGATATAACCAGTCTGATACTTCCAAAAAGTATAACGTTGTATATCTGATGCACGGTGGCGGCGAAGATGAGAATTTACTATTTGGCGGACCGGGTCAGAACAAGGAATTAAAGGTAATAATTGACAATATGATAGCAAAGGGAGATATTGAACCGGCAATATTTGTTACTCCTTCATTTTACAAAGGTAAAGACGATGTTGCAGGCTTCCATGAGGAGTTAAGCAGTACACTAATTCCGTATGTTGAAACCAAATATAATACCTATTTGAAATCAAAAAGCACTGCGGATATGAAGGCTTCCAGAGATCATAGGGCATTTGGCGGATTCTCAATGGGTTCAGTATGTACCTGGTATACATATATTAACTGTATTGATTATATCAAATATTTCATGCCATTAAGTGGTGACTGTTGGGCAGTAAGCGGTGGTGCCGGCGGTGGTAAAAACTACGAAACAGCTCAGTTGCTGGCAAATGTAGCAAAGAAAGCCGGTTATACAGCGCCACATGACTTCAAGTTGTTCTGTGCTACAGGAAGTGAAGATATTGCTTATCCCAATATGGTACCTCAGATTAATGAGATGAAAAAAATGACAGATACTTTCATTTATTCAAACGATCCAGTACAAGGAAACTTCTATTTTATGGTTGCCAATGGTGGTACACATTGGTGGGGTTATATTAATCAATACATTTATAACATATTGCCTGATTTGTTTAAAGATACACAACCAAGTGGCCCGACCAGTACTCCACCTCCGCCTAGTGCTACACCTCTTCCAAGGTCTGCTTTTACAAAAATAGAAGCAGAAGAGTATAACGATGTTAATGCTGCAAATCTTCAGGAAGTAGATGCTGATAGCGGAAAAGCATTAGGATATATTAGCAACGGTGATTATGTAGTATATAAAAATATTGACTTCGGAAGTGGAGCAACTTCATTCAAGGCACGTGTTGCAAATCAACTTACTGCCAATATTGAATTAAGACTGAATAGCCCGTCTGGTACCCTTATAGGTACATTACCGGTAGCAACTACAGGCGGTTGGGATACATATCAGGAACAAACCTGTGATGTCAGTGGAGTTACAGGAACAAAAGACTTGTATCTCGCGTTCTCAAACTCTGTAAACATTGATTGGTTTACATTTGCAGGTGGAAGCACATCTGAACCGGTTGGAACCTTGGGTGATCTGAATGATGATGGCTCAGTTAACTCAACGGATTATTCAATCTTAAGAAGACATATACTCGATATAACACCACTTACGGGAAATGCTCTTAAAAATGCTGATGTTAACCAAAGTGGAAAAGTTGACTCCACTGACTATGCATTGATGAGAAGAAAGATACTTGGTATTATAGATTCTTTCAATTAATAGAGCACAGCTTATAAAGCTACTTTCCTCGTATCAATTGTAAGATGCCAGGATAGTAACAGTGGGTTGTCAAATTCAATTACTGTATAATTTAGTTTATTTTAAGTAAATAACTGATAAAGCAAAAATTCTCGGTATAAAGCCGGGAATTTTTGTTTTATAGGAGTAGTGTGAAGCATGTAAATGTGACTACCTTTTTATAAATTTAAAATGTTTTTATATATTTTTATGAAATTTTTATAGTTGCTTTATTTTCCATTTAAAATATGTATTTATAATGGCCTCATACAGATATCAAATAGCGATGATTGGTATCTCACAATAAAAAGGAGGCCGAAATTATGAATAAGATTAAAATTTTGTATGATGTTTTTAAAACAATGAAATCAAAGGAGGTTTTTAACGGAACTTTAACTGCAGAGGCTGTTAAGGGAGAAAAAAAGGTGTTCAGCTTTGCAAATTCTTTCGAGAAGAACAAGAAAAGCGGTTTTAAAAAAGTAACAACTAATTCAGAAGTAGACTTTGACGGTAAGAAAATCAAGCTGCAAAACAGTATTGAATTCCAGGGTGATGAGTGTAAAGGCCCTGAATGTCTTGTAAAATATTTACATGCACATAAGTGTAAAACCGGTGTAAAGCATTGTTTAAGCAAAATCACATTTGCATTGGGAGTGCTGAACAGCTTAAAGGTGCTTGAGCAACAGGATAAATCCCTGATTCTCAGTTTACAACCTGCTGATATGCCCGAAGAATTGAAAGCTGCATTATGTGAACATTTAAAAGAATGCTGTGATAATCATAAGTGTATGGATGAAGAGGATTGCAAGCATAAGTTTATGAAGGAATTACACAACATGGAGAAAACCGGTTTTGATTTCAAGGTGTTTATAAACAGCAAAAGTGAAATTGAGAAGATTTCCATAGAGATTGACGGACTAAAGAAGGAGGAAAATAACGAGAAGTGTGATATGAAGGCTATTGCAAAAGTCAGTTTCAACTGGTAATAAGCCTGGGAATCGAGTTTGGCTAATTTTAATTTAATCGGACGAAAATTATCTGTTTTGATATTCTACTAGGCGGATGCTAATACGAAGAATGTATTTTGCATCCTTTGTTTTTATGAAATATAATAGTATAATTAACATTTAACAACATGTAATAAGAGATAAATGTAATAAGAATTCGTATTTAAGTATTAAGGCTGTTATTAATATTGAAGGTGGTAAATATGGGGTTTTGCCAATACTTTAAAGATAAACAAAAGAAAAAGGAAGAGGATAAATGTTATTTGGACAGTATATTATGCGATGAAAATTCGCACCTTAAAAAACATTTAAGGGATTTAAAAAAATATAAGGCAGAGTTCCAACGTTATCACAGGTACATAAAATATACCAAACCGGTTATTTTACTATTTGTCTTCCTGGTATGGTATTTAATTATAAAAAACGCCGGGTTTAAGGTTTTTAGTGTATTTATTGCTTTATTATTCAGTATGGTTGCATTCTTCGAGTTTTTCTTTTTAAGGAGAATTGAGGCAAGGATTTTAAATCCCATAGGGAAACTTAAAAACGGAGTTACTGAAATTGCGCGCGGCAATTATGACATAGAGATTAAAGATTGTGTCTCAAATGAGGTAGGCCAATTGATTGACTCGTTTAATGATATGGCTAGAAAGCTTAAGGAAAGCGAGAAAGTCAAGTCTGAATATGAGGAAAACAGGAAAACAATTATAGCCAGTATATCTCATGACCTTAAAACTCCTATGACATCAATTCAGGGTTACATTGAAGCTATTATGGATGATACTGTGATATCAAGGGAAGACTTGTCGAAATACCTTAAGATAATATACAGCAATTCTGAATATATGAACAAATTGATAGATGACCTGTTCTTGTTTTCTAAACTCGATATGCAAAAGCTTGATTTCAACTTTGCAGAAGTTGAAGCAGTTCCATTTTTCAATGACTTGTTTGAGGAATTTGAACTTGAATTTCAGGAAAGGGATTTTAAGTTTGTCTATACAAACAGGATTAACGAAAATGTTGTTTTCACGGTTGATGCAAAAAGAATACATCAGATTTTCAGCAATGTAATAGGAAATGCCATAAAATACAGGGGTGGACCGGGTTTATCACTATCCATTGACTTATATATGGATAATGGTTTTGTTTGTGTTGATGTCAGAGATGATGGTCCGGGAATTAGTGAGGACAAGCTGGAACACATCTTTGACAGGTTTTACCGTGTGGATACCGAGCGTACCAAAGACCTTTTGAGTACAGGGCTTGGCCTGGCAATAGCAAAAGAACTTGTAGAAGCACATGGAGGAACAATAAGTGCTTCAAGTGTTGATTGCAATGGAACATGCTTTACAATAAGAATTCCTGTTTTAGGAATAAGTCGGTAGAGGTGGGTTATGAGAAGTGTTTTAATTATAGAAGATGATATAAATATCGCAGAACTGGAACGTGATTACCTGAAATTAAACGGATACAGGGCTGACATCATCAATGATGGTGCGAAGGGCTTGGAAAAGGCCATATCAGGTATCTACGATGTT
>JAAZCB010000840.1 GCA_012513545.1 Clostridiaceae bacterium | reverse complement strand
CGGACCGCCTCCCGTTTAAAGGAAGCATCATATTTCTTTCTTGTTTTCTTGGACATGAACACACCCTCCATGAATAAAAATATTTTGGTAATAGGTGTGTCCACCAATTCGGGTACAATTCAATTCGGGTACGCACTGTTATTGCATTTGAATAACTAAGCTATTATTTTTACTTAAGTGTAAGTCTAAGAGTTTTGCTAAGAATGTGTAACAGTTAAGAATTTGAGTGGTAAATGTATATGAACGAAACATTAAAAGGGTTATACAAATTCTTCCTTATTCTACCAATATTTAAAAGGTACTCAAGACTTTGGTATAAAAAGCTAGGAGTGAATGGTGACGATTACTATTATTTAGCTTCTGATATAAAGTTAATGGGTGATTACAGTCTTTTGCATATGGCTAAAGGCTCAGTAATTAGAGATGGCTCTTTTTTATTAATCAAAAATATAATAAAAATTGGTGAAAATTCAACAATTGCTTATCAATGCACTTTATTAACATCGGCTAATCCAAATGGACCTTTAAATAAGTTGTCCAAAATTTATAATAAGGTGTGTAAACCCATAATAATTGGTGAAAACACATGGATCGGAGCCCGTACCACAATTCTGCCAGGAGTTACCATTGGGAATTATTGTGTTGTAGCTGCCGGTTCTGTCGTTAACAGGGATGTTCCTGACTATACTGTGGTTGCAGGTGTGCCAGCAAAGAAAGTAAAACAACTTGACCCGGAAATTTTTGAGGACTAGGGTAAGCATCCGGTAAACCTTATACAAGATTTACCGAGACAATTATCTGTATTTGGTAGCACCAAGTTTTTTCATATATTCTTTTCTGTTAATTCTCATTCCCGTATATAATTTCCTCTTTTAAAAATCTCCCGAAAATATCTGAAGGACCATACTACTGTTGTATGAATAATGTCTATTGGTATTTATTTATATTTACTTCTAATAATCATTGTTTTTGCCTTCTGGCTACTTCCGGCCTTGATCCGGCAGATATAAACGCCTGCAGGAGTATTTTCAGTTTTCCAGATAACCTCATTAAATCCTTCATTTCTCATTTCGTTTACAGGTGTTGCTATCAGGCGCCCATGCATATCATATATGCTCAGTGTAACAAAAGACTTTGCAGAAAGTGAGAAAGCAAAGTATGCCTTATCCCTAATGGGGTTAGGGTTAATTTTCATAAGTGAAAATTCATGCTTTATTGGCTTATGTACAATTTGTTGTGTAATATCCCCGATAAGAGTACCACTGACTGTCACATTATCAAATCTGTTGTTCCCTGATAATTCACTCGAGTTCTCATCGAATGTCAAATGTACTTTAAAAAACGGATTATTGTTTGTTTCTTCTATTTTACTGAAATCGAATGTTTTTGTCTCAAAATTTACCTTTATCATTATTCCACTTGAAAAGAGTGTCCAACTGGAGTCGTCGTCAGTTGTGTTATAATAAAGTGATTGTTTTGTAGCTCCGTTTTTAGTTCTACACACAGCATAACTGAACACAATATCTCTAAAGCCCTCAGTTGGGATATCAATCACCAATGATCTTGTATCAGAGGGATTTCTTACTCTAAGTGCTTTCCCAGCTGGAGCTTCCATTTTTATGTTTTCAGTCGTTCCATCAACATCATCCATGTATCCTGCACCGTTGCCTTGATATTGGATCGAAGCAGAGGATGTAAAGCTATAGTCAGATTTTATTTCCCCTTCGATATTAGTGTTGTTCTTGATATTATTGAAATGGAAATAGTGTATTACCTTTTGCTCGGAGCCATCGTACTTGAATACTGCTTTTATTTCGAGATTATCATCAGGATCGATTTCCAAAAATTTTCCCTTATGCACAACGCTGTCTTTCAACCAGTAATCAAATTTATATCCAGGCTTTGCAACTGGTTCTAAAACAACAGGGTTTCCCTTGAAATAAACCCCTTTCCAAGGGTAAACCGTATCTCTGATTCCCTGAAGATTTTCATCTATCAAAAGCGAATTGATCTTTATGATACCCTGTTGTGGATCTGATAGCAGAGTCATTAGGCATGTGTCTGGAAGACTAAAATATTCCATTATATGGCTGCGAAGAAAATGGGGACGTTTCCGCGCAAAGGTTCGCATATTTTCAATCGCATTCTTCCAATTTGAAATACTCGATGGTCGGTTCCACCTTCTAATATGTTCCCCAATTACCGGCTCAATATTTCCGGCAATACTGTCGATAACTGATATTAACCTTTGTGGAAGAAATGTAGAGTTGAGCAGATCCGCCTGGCGGTTAATGAATTCTCTTTTAAATTCTGAATTGTTAAGAAGGCTTAGAATAAATTGGCTGTGAGAAGAACTGGTGTCAGTTACATGTTTCAGCAAATTGGTGGTATCCTTATTTGATCTTCCGAATGCTCTGTCAACATCGAACATCATCCACCTGAACCGACCATCATGGCCTGTCTGGGCATTTGGTGAGTAGGATACTCTCAGCCTCCAGAAAGTAATGTTGTTTTGAGGCCAGTCGTCATTTGCAAAGTATATCTGTGCAGAATAGTAGTTAATGTAATTATCAATATCCATGTAGGTAGAAACGCGGGCATAATGTACAGAGTCGGACAGGTCATTTTCCTTAATATACGTACTCATCTCTTGATAATAGTCTGAGGATCCTTCTTCTACGTTTTTCAGACCACTTAAAAGATCAATATTTTCCGGATCGACCCCATATACTCGTTCAAGATAGTGTTTGTCGTATTTCTCCCTGATGTTCTTGATTCCCCAGTATTCGCCATTAATAAACACTATAGCCGGACTGTAAGCTTGTGTATCAAAGTTGAGATGTCGTACACTTACTTGAGCAGTTGCATCACGCATTAAGGAATAATCCCAATCATTTCCAGATGGCCTGAGGAGGATTGCTTTGTAACTGGAATATGGTTGTTCTTGGAAGAATCGATTATTTAAATAGCTTTCCCCATATGAGCTTCTTGCGTAAACCCTCAGTGCTTTTGTCGGGTATCTCCGTGAGAAACCCCCATGTATGCGAAACCCGGCGAGTTGCGACAGACCCAAATTTCCATCTGCATTGAAATATTCAAAATTCCCTTCTCGTTCCCACTCATCACCTTGCTGATAATAATTTCCGGAGCCTGGATTTCCTTCGACAAAGTTTATTCCCGGCACATAAATTCCCATTGTATCGCAAAAGAAATCCTTTTCATCGGTAATTATTGAAACAACCGGTAGTGGATATCGATTACCACCTTCAGGGAAAACAAAAAAGGAGCCTGATAGAGGTGGGCTTGAGATATAGCGCGGCTTGAACGCTGCTACACGCACAACAATACCTTTAGCTATTTTGTTTTTTGGGGCGCTCCATCCCACACCAGTTGGTATGTTTGACAAACGATTCTCTTCACTGGTTCTTTCTCTGATTGTAAGAGGCCTATCAAAAAGAGGTGAGTTTTCGGTTGGTTCGGATCCGTCAAGTGTATAATGCAGCACCACATCCTTGTCGGGATGGGTTAAAACAAGTTGGAAATCATTCGAGTAAAAACCGGGAGTGTGTGAGAAAACTGGTGTACTTAGTACCCCAGAGAACGATTCGGATGTATTAATTGCTCCTGGTGTGGGCTCTTCAAAGAATAACCAGTTTGTATCAGTGATATTTACTCTGCCAATGGAGGTATTTGGTGGGATAATAACAGGGTTAAGGAGATCCTGAAAATTGGTGTCAGGAGAAGTCAGAAGCATTTCTTCTCCTTCTTGGCTGATTGAAAAATTACAATGGAGTTCTTCACCTGATACTCTTCGATTTTTCCCTGATGCCCATACCAAAAGTAATGCACCTGGGCCGATTGTTGTGTCAGGGAAAACCCATTTAAAATAAGATGCGTATGAATCGGATAATCCGAAACCACCGATCGAGACAGAATCATTGGTGGTATTCAGAATCTCAACCCAATCGCTATGATTTTAGTGGTCGATTTATTTAGACAGAAAATTGTCTTTTCTTAAGTGGTTTATCTCTAATGTTAAGCTACCTGGTTTAGGGTTACTCTTGCAAAATATACTTCTTCTGGATAATTGTAATCCAATG
>JAAZCB010000839.1 GCA_012513545.1 Clostridiaceae bacterium | reverse complement strand
CGTCATCGCCGCCGCCACCGCCACCGCCGCCTGTTGACGATGAAGTGTCACCGGTTACTGTTTCTTCGCCAATTGTTGATGTTACGTTTTGTCCGAGTGTTACATTTGCCGGCTTGGTTTCAATAACAACACCTGATACATTTATTGTTGCAGTAGTGATAACACCCTTACCGGTTATTGTTATCTTTGCTTCAATTGTAATTGCTAATACCTGAGCACCTTCATCAACATTTATAGTTGCATCGGCTGCTTCCTTCTGAACTGTAATGCTCTCAAGCTTTCCTGCTATTCTTATGTCAGCTTTTGCTGCTACATCCAGTAATTTTACTATAGCAACTTTTGCTATTGAAACAATAGCAGCAGCCGCTTGAGGTGCGACTTTTATAGCATTGATGGTTCCGCCGCTGATACTTACTTCAGCTTTAGCCTGAATATTGATGTTTGATATTGTACCTTTTATAACATCAACCTTTGAGTCTTCGGTGTCAACGGAAACATCTGTAAAATCTCCATCAAGTTCTACATTACCTGTTGCTTTTACATTTTTAACAACAGCTATATTAACTATTTCAAATCCCTTACCTGTTAATTCTGATTCCAGGAGTTTGGCAGGAGATTTCAGGCTGACTTTTGGTATCTCTGTTCCTCCCTGAGCAACTATTCTTACCTTGTTAGCGCCTTTTTTATTAACAAGAAGATCTTTACCCAGTTTTGTATTTTTGAAAACGATACTGTCGGAACCTCCACCTTTTACTACTGTTCTTCCTTTGACAATAACGTTGTCAAGGACAATCTCGCCTTCGCCTATACCTTGTGTAAGATAAAGGTCTCCCTCGATTTCCATGCCCTTTAAGACTACGTTGGCCGTATTAACCACAAGGTTTCCCTTTACGGAGTTGGTAAATTCTCCACCCGACTTTATGAGAGTTCCCATAATGTTGTTTATCATAGCCACAGTTTCAGCTCTGGTAATATTATCAGTAGGAGCAAAATTATTCCCCGTCCTGCCTTTTACATAACCTTCTTTATACAAAGAACTTACAGCGCTTTTTGCCCATGAAGCTATCTTTCCCGAATCGGCAAAACTGTTGGCAGAATTGCTTTCATCAACAGCCAATTCAAATGCGTTAAAAAGCACCACAGCTGCTTCTTGCCTTGTTATTGGTGCTTCAGGCTTGAATATTCCATCGCCATATCCTTTAATCATGTCCGCTTCTACTGCTTTCAAAACATCTTCGCTGTACCATGCATTTGCCGATACATCATTAAATGCGGATTCAGACTTGTCCAAAAGCTTAAGTACTCTGTTTGAAAATGCAACAAACTCAGCTCTTTTTACCGGGTCGTTAGGTTTGAATGAACCATCTTCATAACCACTTATTAATCCCTGGCCAATCCAACTGGTTACAACCTCTTCAGCCCAATGAGACTTAATGTCAGGAACTTCTGCACTTACAATTACAACATTAGCCAATAGAAATACAAGAACAGTTAAAATCCCTAAACTCCTTCGAATCTTGACATCCATAAGGACCCTCCTCAAAGCTATCATTTTTTTTTAAAACAACTGGAAAAACTAAACAATTTTCATTTACAGACTGCATAAGTGATACTAATTAGATATGACAGAACACATTTTATCATACTCTACAAAAAAGTTCAACCTTTTTAAAAAATTTGTAATAAAAAAAATCTGGGTATACACCTAAAAAATTAGGCTTAGAAACAAATCAGCAATATGGATTATTCAAAATACTTGCTAATCAAGTCCTGTATGCTGCTGGAGAACTCTGTGAAAATTTCGGTAAAATCAACATTACCCTTTATGGAAATCATTGCAGGCACAATTGGTATATAATGAGAAATCGACTCGTCAACTATACTGACAGTATCAATTTCCAAAGCCATGTGGCTGTTGTATTTATTTAATACTATTGTAATCTTGTCAGATATGTCAATATTATTTCTTTTACTCAGTATTCCAAGCTCTTTTTCAAAAATATCCGCTTTAACACACGCTACTGCATCCTGAGGAAATACAAGAATTATTTCATCACAGGCTTCCATTATGGCAAGGTTTCTCTTACTTAATTCGCTTGACATGTCAACAAAAATAATATCATACTGTCCCATTGCCTTAAGCTCACTGATAAGCTTTTTAATTTCCTCCGGTTCAACTTCTTCAAGCTCAAACATGCTGTCGGGCGGCAAAAAAAAGTGTACATTACTTTCTTTATCTGTCAGCCGTGTTCCTTCAATTTTCAATTGGAGGTTTTTGTTTTTTCCCTTAAGATAAAACAAAATTTCGGACAAGCTCTGGCCACCCTTGCTGTCCATGAAAAAGGTGGTAGACTGCATACTCTCGAAATTCAGATAAAAGACTTGCAACCCCTGCTTTGCACATTGCTTTGCCATACATGTCGAAAGTGTTGTTTTCCCTGACCCACCTACAGGAGAATACACTGCAACTGCCTTAGTTACCTTGCTGCCTGTACTGTTTAAAGAAATGTTTTTGCATTTTTCTGAAAATAAATTTAAAACTTCATTTATCAGCTTCTCTCCGTGCTGATATTTGTTTACAACACCGCAATCAGATACATCCTCTGATAATCTTCCGACTGCCAAAAATATAATTGACGTAATCTTGTCCTTAGGGAGTGAGTCACAATAAAACTCGGGGCAAATCAATAGAATATCTGTCTTTTTTGAGTCATTAACGAGAAAATCATATAACAATTCTTTCTTAGTAAATGAGCTGACTTGAAACCTTTGCGAATGACTAGCCATAAGGTAATTGACAATACTCTCCGTATAAGCTTCGTCCATGTCAGCAATAACCAAATTCAGCCTTGCCATAAAACTCCACCCCTAACTTACGAACATTACATATTACGCATTCTTGTTTTTCTTTCACTATATATTCTATATTATATTTATACCTTAAAATTTTGTCAATTAATATCCTCATTTTGGGACGAATTTGCCATAATTTCGTTAATGGATTTAAGCTTGTACAATGACCTTTGAAGTCTGAATATTATACCTCCCATTTTATCAGCCTTTCTTTGAGCAAAGTATTCCTTACCGTGCTTTTACTGTTTCTCACACACATTCCGAGGGCTTTTGGCGATCCTATAAGCACAAGAATCTTTTTAGCCCTTGTAACACAGGTATATAAAAGATTTCTCTGCAGCATCATATAATGCTGCATAACAAACGGTGCCACTACTATTTTATATTCACTGCCCTGGCTTTTATGAATAGTAACAGCGTACGCAAGAGAAACCTCATCCATTTCAGTTAAATCATATTCTACTTCTGTCTCATCAAAGGTTATATAAACAGCCTTTTCCTCGGTATCAATCCTTGATATCCTTCCTACATCGCCGTTAAAAACATTCTTGTCGTAATTGTTTTTTATCTGCATGACTTTGTCATTTTCCTTGTAATTAATACCACCATACTTTATTGATATGCCACCAGGGTTTAATGCTTCCTGAAGAATGCTGTTAAGGTTATGAGCCCCCACTTCTCCTCTTTGCATTGGACAAAGCACCTGTATATCTTCTATCGGGTCAGCCTTATAAAACTTTGGAAGCCGGCTGCCGCAAAGCTCAAGGATTGTATCGGCTATTTTTTTCGGATCTTCTTCACTGATAAAGAAAAAATCGCTGTTTTTGCCACCCTTCAGAATCGGATACTCCCCCCGGTTAATTCTGTGTGCATTTGTAATTATTGCACTTCCCTGTGCCTGCCTGAATATTCTTGTAAGACGCGTAACGCTTACCACACCGGATTCTATAATTTCCTTAAGGACATTTCCTGCTCCAACCGATGGGAGTTGGTCTGCATCACCCACCAGGACAACCACTGTATCATTGGAAACCGCTTTTAGAAGATTATACATAAGAACAACATCAATCATTGAAGTTTCATCTATTATGAGAACATCACAGTCAAGAGTGTTTTCTGCGTTTCTTGAATATCCGTCTGTGGGCTTGTACTCTAAGAGCCGGTGAACCGTCTTTGCTTCCATACCGGTCATCTCGGACATTCTCTTTGCAGCTCTTCCTGTAGGCGCAGCAAGCGAAACCGAGGCTCCCAGCTTCTGAAATACCTTTATTATTGCCAGGGTAGTGGTTGTTTTCCCGGTGCCGGGGCCTCCTGTAAGAACCATGAATTTAGAGTCAGCAGCGTTCTTAATTGCATCAACCTGCACATCATCATACTGTATGCTGCATTCTGCCTGAAGGTCCCTTATTACTTCATCAATCCCGCAATGCCCGAAGCTGCTTTTAGTTGCTGTAATTTCCCTTATCCTCTTTGCAACACCGAGCTCACTGAAATAAAGCGCCGGAAGGTAGATCGAAGCATCCATATCCGCAATTACAGTTTTGTCATTTTGCATAACCTGAAGTGCTGACTCTATGTTCTCCTTCTCCACTTCCAGAAGACTTTGGGAATACTCTACCAGCTGCTCCTTGTAAGAAAAGCAGTGTCCCTCATTCGATAGCTCGTTTAAGGCATATATTATTCCAGATCTGCATCGTTCGAAAGAATCTTTTCCGTAGCCCATTTTCTGCGCTATTCTGTCTGCAGTCTTAAAACCTATTCCCCAGATATCATCAGCCAGACGATATGGGTTATCCTTAACAATTTTTATGCTGTCTTCCCCATAAGTTTTATATATTTTTACTGCATAGGAAGTGGAAACTCCATGAGACTGCAAAAACAGCATGACATTTTTTATTTCACGCTGTTCAAGCCATGCTTTCTTTATCAGCTCAACCCTTTTTAATCCTATACCTCCGACTTCGGACAGCCGGTCAGGCTCCTGCTCAATTATCCGGATGGTTTCCTCCTTAAAGTGCCTGACAATTCTTTTGGCATTAACCGGGCCAATTCCTTTAATGAGACCGCTTCCAAGATATTTTTCAATCCCGGCTACAGTTGCAGGTATGGTTTCAGTATAATAAAGCACGTTAAACTGCTTGCCGAACTTGGAATCATATTTCCATTCACCCTTAAGGCTTACAACAGCTCCAACATTTACAGCCGCCATATTGCCAACAACTGTAACAAGATCGGCAAATCCCTTTGATTTGATTTTAAATACGCAAAATCCGTTCTCTTCATTAATAAATGTTATTCTTTCGACTACTCCGCTAAGATACTCCATATTATCCATTTTCCCATCATAATTGTGCCTGTAGTGTATTAATCAATATCTATGCCTATTTTTTCACCTAAGTTTAAGATATACTCAAAACACTCTGCCGTGTCTCCGATAATCTCTCCGTTAATTTTCCATATAGAATAGTTTTTTGTTACATTTCCGAATAATAAATAATTCTTTTCCTGATCACTCGCCGACTTGTATTCAATATATTTTATCTGGAAATCACTTATGTGCTCCACATAACATTTATAGCGATAGAGTCTTACCCATGGGAGTTCGTCACACTCCTGCCCCTTTAAAAAAGCAACTACCTTATCATAAAGCCCAACAGCGGCATTGGGTTCCTCTTGCAGTTCAGGGACGGTTCTCCCGTTTCGGTGTTCCGCCGAAACGGGAGAACCGTCCCCTTGTTCCACCTCAACAAGTTCACTGAGTATATTTTTCTGACTTTCAATTTCGCACCATAAGAGGCCATTGTATTGTGACAGTATATCAAATGCATCATTTGACAGTCCTCCCGCTGCTTTCAAATACTTATTAAGGCTATTCTCCATTTCCTTAAGAAGTTCCTTATCAGTGACGGATAAATCATGTTTCACCCTTAAAGCCCTCCCTTAACTAATCCTTCTAAACATTATTCAAGCTTCGCTATAATGATTTTTACTTTCCAGATATAAAATAATATAACAGAAAAATTGGCAAAATACAATTACATCCACATTGCAGCAAAGTTATTCTATGTGTTATAATCAGAATATCGTATCAACTGTTTTTGGGTGTTGAAGTTTCTATCGTATGTGGAGGATTTGTTTATGCAAATACTAAGTTACAAACTGGACGCCTTTATACCTTTTGAGAAAGATAGTATCGAAACATTTTTGTGTATGTGTGAAGATGTAATAAACAATATGACTGTAGATGAAAAGGTTGTTTTCAAGCTAAAGAGTGCAACTCACGAATTACTTATCAATTCATTGGAGCATGGTTATAACAAAAACGCAGGAAAAGTTTCTTTTTATATGGAAAAACGGGCTTCCTCCATTGTTCTTGAAATCTCTGATGAAGGCTCGGGGCTAAACGTACCATCGATTAGTTTTAATAAGCAAAACTCGGATTTGAGCACCCTCAGGGACAGAGGCTGGGGACTTCTCATAATAAAAAAGCTTTCGGATGATATGAAAATAACCCATAACAGTCCAAAAGGAACAAAAGTATCGGTTTCAATATGT
>JAAZCB010000838.1 GCA_012513545.1 Clostridiaceae bacterium | reverse complement strand
TTGAATTCGGGAACTCCTATAATGGGGTACTTGTATCGAAATATGAAAATGATTATTATAAATTTACGATTCCTACACCTGGCGCATGGAATTCCTATACCTTTACCTTAACCAATGTGTCCGATGACTTAATAGCAAGAATGCGCCTTTACGGAGCCAATAAGTCAGTATTGCATACTACAGGAGCCGGTACTGCAGGAGCAGATCTTTCATACACCTTTGTTTCTAAGGAGAATGTGTTTTATCTACAGGTATTGGGATGGGATGGGTATATCAATGACCATCACTCAAGTGGTAGTTATACATTGACCCCGGTAAATAACGGAAATGATGACAATGAGCCCGATGACACATTTGAAAATGCAAGGGGAATCACTTCATACCCAGTCGTTGGCATGAAAGGCACAATTTTAACAGATGCTGTCGGTGATAATGGCGGAGATTTTGAATTTTTCAAAGTGTCGATAGCTAATAATAAAAATGTATCATGGTCAGTTACTCCGGAAGCTTCAAATACGAAACTGCATTTTGATGTTTACGAGCCAAACAGAGAACATAAAGGATCTGCAAATGGCCAGGGCGGTCAAACAATAACTGGTTCAATGAATAACAAAACCGGAGTGGATTCTTATTTCTATATTAAATTGGGTGCTTATGTTGGCGATAACGGCAACTATACCATTTCTTTTACTGAAACTGATGTTAATTAATACGTACAGTTTTTAATGATAATGAAAATATTAAGTGTGATGGTCTAGAAAACCAGACAGAAATTTAATAACTTATAAAAATCGTGGATAAACACATATAGTTAAAAACCAAATACAGCAAATAAAAAATGTCATTTATGATTTTTCAAAATTTCAGCAATTAATTAAAAATCGTTATTATGAAACCCACATGATTGAATTCAAACACAAACACGTAATGAATATAATTTTCAATCATGTGCGGTTCCATCAGACCATTAAAATAAAAACTATATACTGATGAAAAGATTCGCAATTATTTCCACTTTAATTTTTATTTCTGCTATTACTGCCTTTTCTCAGGTAGAAAATGTAGCAAAAGAGGTGTTGAACGCATACAAAAACAAGGATGTTGAATTGCTCAAAAAGAACGCCTCCGGAATTCTAAAAATGGTAATCACGAAAAGTTATTTCGAAGATAAAAGCGTACAGGAAGATGCTAAAGCAATTGATGGATGGGATGGCACTATAAAAGAGGTGCGCTATGAAATTGAAAATATGATGGGCCGAAAAACAGTTTTGGCTACAGCTTATTACGCTGATAAGGGAACAGACCAGATTCATGCCGTCCTTTTATCAAGCATGGATAATGGGAAAAAATGGGTTATGGTAGGAAGTGGCCTGGGTAGTCTAAAAAAGGAAGAATTTGAAGAATTAAGCAAAACCATACCTGCCGGTGGGGCGAAGAAAGAATCAGAAACAACGTCAAAATTCTCAGCCGAGTTGGCCAATGGTGATACTTTTGATAAAATAAGTGAAGCAAAATTAGTGGAATGTATCAACAGCCTTG
>JAAZCB010000837.1 GCA_012513545.1 Clostridiaceae bacterium | reverse complement strand
TGGATAATTCCCTTTGGAATATCAAGAATGTGTGCAAATCCCACCCCACACTATACTAAATGAGGAATATAATTCTGAAATACAAATCAAACCCATAATAGCTTATCGCTTGGGTGCGGAGAAGAAGGAGCATACACGATTTATCCATCTTACTGGCTTTCAGCTTTTTTTTCTCTCAGTTATTCTGATTAGTTCTTCAACAATATCTCCAAAAGGATTAAATGGCTGTTTATGAATCTTAAGGTCGGTATCCCAGTAATAATCAGCGTCTCCCTCATCCCATCCAAACGCATGGCTTATTTCTGTGATTAAATATTCATGCTCCTTTGTGACAAGAAAATCCAGAGCAAGACTTTGGGAGGAGATTTTCTTACTGATATGAAATGCTATTTTCAATACATCAGTGGGTATATCCTCTTGTACGTGTGACTCATCATGACTTCCCGAAGCTCGGAAGTCATTCTTCCTTACTCGTCGCGTTAAGGCAAAGCATTTATCCCCAATCACGGTTGCCCTAATATCGAATGTACATCCTTCGATAAAATCTTGAAAATATACATAACCTCGTTCTCTTCCAGCGATTCTCTCAAATTTGGTTCTAATAAAAAATCTGGCAATTCCTTCTAGCAAATCGAGGAATCTAAATATCCCAAGTTTAAAGAGTCGATAACGTTCTTTCAATCCACTACTTGGATCAGACTGCCGGAATCCTCTTCCGAATGCTTTGCAAACAAGCCATGATGCTTCTTTCCTATTCTTGACTAACTTTACATTTGATGATCCGGAGCCCTTGCGTAGTTTAAACACTTTAGGATACGACGTATGCTCAATCCAATCAAGTGCTTCCTTCTTCGAATAAAAAACATACGATGGAACGAGCGGAGCTCCAATTGCCTCGAGGAGATATTTTTGACCAACCTTATCATCAAAAAACCACCTGGTATTATGATCAGGATAAACAGTTTTGCCTGCTGCTTCGACCGCGCATAATAACTGACGGGCTACTAATACATCTCTTGAATCCTTATGATGGTAATGCCACATCAGAATGTCACAATCTGAAATTTGATCAATTATATCGCTTCGATAACAATCAACTATTTTATATTCTATATTCTCATCTCTGCAGTAGGATATCCATAACTTGCTATAGGATACCTCGGAAGTATGAATAGCTATCTTCATTTTTTCACCTTTAAAGTTTGGATCCTAGGTGGGTCTTAATATTTACGATTTTTTTCATGGCTTCCTCCGTGTTAGATCAGTTACTAAATGCAATCATCTCCCCAAGCTGATCTGAAGTTAAAAACTCAACATCAGGCCAACGTCTAATAATCTCACCTAACAGATTTCTTAAGAGCCTGAGTGAACTATCACGGTTTGATTCATCAATAAATCCTATGTAGTTCACCCTATGACTGCATATTACGGCAGGTTTTTGCATGCGAAATGCAACTGCAATTTCTGAAAGACATGAATCAACAGGATTAATAATTCCTTTAACAGGTTGTGAAGGCTCAAAGATAACATTACGGATAAGAGTAATCATGTTAGCCCTACTTCTTTCTCCCATATAGTAATTATGACGGAGACTTTTCTCCCCGAGTCCCGGCTCCCACATCGAATGCAATCCTTGTATATATCGTACACCCTTTTCGTTGACCGCGTTATTAAAGTCTGGACTCCATAAATAATTGGGTGGAATAATTGATTTTGACGCATAACCAAATAAATCTTTAAAAAGATCAAGACCTTCGAGGTAAATGTTAAGTTTTTCCTTCTTGTCTGCCAGTGAAAAGTATCTAATGGCTTCCATATAGTCATTCCCATTGTCATCCTTTCTGCTATCAATACAGCCTGGCATATGATAGTTAAAACCAAAGAGTGCTCTGTCTACACCTCGCCTCAGATCATTCATGAACAGGCTTACATTCAAATGTTCCCTGCAATGATATTGCGGATGGAATATCCCAGCAATCATTCCGTTTCTCCATAGATTAAAACAACCGGAATGCTTGGGATACTTTTTAAAAGTCTCAGTAATTAATTCATAATGATATTGCCGGAAGCCATCTCTTCGTATGTGCTCAAAATCGGGATTCGCCACTACACAATTAGCAGTTATTACCGGATTATTCCCGTGGCTATCAGTAAATGAAAGCAAAAGATCAAACAACAATTCCAGGTCTGTCTCGCTTTCAAGTGCGTCATATCGTTCATACACCCTTTTATCAACCGGGTAACCGGCTTTCAGGCATAACTCATATGTTTCCCTTGACGGCATTCTGATGCTTCCCCAGTCATCTGATTCTATAACGATGATCTTACGTTTAGTAGACCATCCCCTAAGATTGGTAATGAAACGAGATAAGATTTGCCTGGTCATAAGCCTTCTTAATTTGGAGTGTCTAAATCGTTGAAAGGACATTATAAAAGAGCTTTGATCTCCTGAATTAATGGAGAAGACTTAGCTCCCAGAGCTGTAAACAATGGATTGCCAATAATGGTTGACAATCCAAAATAATCCATTCCTGCCCTAATCATTACCAAGCTGAATAGTAATAGTAGCGGTACTGATATACCCTTAACCACATCCAGAACAACTGTTCTGCGGGAATGGCTCAGGAAAAGCACAAAGAGGCCAAACATGAATGTACTCGCAACATTAATAAATCTCCCTCCGGAGGGGACAAGGCTTAATATGTTGGCAATGCTGTAAAACAACACTGCAAAACAAAACAGGCACATCAACCCTTCCCGTTCTTTCAAAAGGGTTCTGCTGAAGAAATATATGTAAATCACAATCAAATAAATGACCCAAGCCAATGCTTTTGACACAAAGGGAATATACCAGTTCAGTGCCTGCACAGCCATTGTAACTGACTCCGCATAATCCAAATTGGTATATCCTGTTGTCCTTAATTGAAAAACTGAAGGAAGAAATGACAAATAGGAGTGTAAAGCCTGGAGATCAATCTCTTTAATAAATGAGGTGGCAATAAAAAGTGCAACGTATATCGTGATTCGATTTTTGAATACAACGTAGATAAACAGTAGTAAAAGAGGAATTATGAAAGAGAAGTGAAAAAATATTGATAAAATAGGCCATACTAATAATCTTAACTTCCCTTCAAATAAGTAAGGCATGGCTCCAAATATGAAAATCTGGGCACCGGTCCACATCCTGAATCCATTAATGCTCCAGATCGGATTTAGCAGAACAAAAACAAAAAGAAACAACAGGACGATAAGATTAAGCTCACCTTTAATTCTATTCAGTAAATACCAGATATTTCTGGAATGGAAATAGCCGAAAATAAAAGCAAAAACTGCAAAGAGTATCCGTGGGTCAGATGTAAAACGTGAAACCATAAAAGTGATTAAAGGCTGAGCTATATCCACGTATGCAGAACTTGCCGAATAAAATGACCTGAACAAAGTTCTAATATCTAAGTTAGAAGAAGAATACTCAAACAGAGTTTGTGCGTACCTGGCTGAGTCAGCTGAGTCATCTACATTCTCAGCAATTATGAAGGCATATCCAAAGAAAATGCAGAATAACCAGAAGACATTTTTAGCCCAGGATTGTCTCCAGTGCCTAAGTCCATCCACCGTTACACCAAAAGGCCATACAAGAAAACTAATATAATAAAGCAGCGCAGTGCGGTTTTCTTCAATACCCAATGATTTGACCAATCTTGTCTGTAGGCTCATCTATTATTCAGTCTGTAGATTGACAAATTGTCTGGCAATGTGCCTAATATCATAGTTTTCTGGTTTCTCAAGGATCATTCTCTTCGAATAGTCACCTTCAAGAAATTGGGCGAGTCCTTTAAAATCATCATCCTTTGTGATGTTAAGTACCGGTCTCCCGACAATTGCATAGTCTATCAACTTACT
>JAAZCB010000836.1 GCA_012513545.1 Clostridiaceae bacterium | reverse complement strand
TAGCTGCTTTTTGTATTATTGTTTTTACTAAATTAGTTAAATGGTTAAGAAATAGAAAAAAGAATGAATCTGTAAGTCCTTTTATAAATGAATTAGAATCTATAAATAATTTTTTTGAATCTACAAATTTAACAGAAGCTGGTGTTTCACAAAAAGTTTTACAATCTGCTGCTAAAAATGCTGAAGAACTAAATAAAGCAACAGATGGTGCGGAAAATGGTAGTACGTTTTGGAAAGTTATTAAAAAGATTGCTATTTTTCTTTTAATGGCTTTAGGTGTTTATGCGTGCGTTATGGCTACTGGCGGATGGGATGGAAATGCTACAAAAATTATAACAGATAAAGCAGCCCATGCCTTACCTTTTGATGGTGGTTAATTCTATTCATAAAATGCAACAAGCTGTTGGTGGTGATGGTATTTCTATTGCTGCTGATGGACTAAGGTAATATAATATAATTATATAAAGAAAGAGGAGATTAAAAGATGGCAATTAACACAGAAATGATTCGCGCTATTAAGAACATGAAAACAGATCCTGCTGGTTTACAAGCAGCAGCTTCTAAAATACCGACAACGGGTACTGTAGCGGATTTAGTTAATGATTGTATAATGTCTGGTAAACAAGCAAGAATGGAATTATCTGGTAGAACAACAGAAAATAAAATGCGTGAAGCAGGCGCAGACGAACCTGGTATGTTAGCAGCATATTGGCAACCTATTTGGAATTTTATTACAGTAACAGTACCAAATCAAATAACTGCTTGGGGTACTAGTATAAATAATTTATTTACTACTAATACAACAGCAGCAGCTGAATGGGCTAAAGTTTCTGGTACTATTACTGTTGCCGCTGCTGCTGCTTTAATTTGTTTAGGACTTTATAAAGTAGTTAAATGGGTTAGATCACCTAAAGTTGAAGAAGAAATGAATGTAGAAGATTTAAATGAAAATACAAAAATGTTTAGAAATAAATTAAATGAAGGTTGTATGTTAACAAAAAAATTATTTGAAAATGAAGAAAAAACATCTCAAAGCTTAACTACAGCATCTACAAAAGCATTAGATATTGCTGATGAATTAGCAGAATTCGTTGAAGAAGCAGAAGAAAAGAAAGCAACAGAAAAATCAATTGTTAAAAAATGGGCTTACTATGTATTAGGTGCTATTGTTGCTACTGCTGTTATTGCTTTAGTTGTTTATTGGAATCAAGTATCTTTATGGTTACGTGATTCTTGGCGTAATGTAAGAGCAAGTACAACATCTGACACAGGTAAATGGTTTGTTGGTGCAATTGACAGTATGTATCAATATTTCGTAAATTTAGGGTGGGTTAAAACAACAACAGAAGTAATACTACCACCAATATCCTAAAAGTAATTTAATAATAACTTAAAAACAAAACCCACTATAATATATTATAGTGGGTTTTGTTTTTAAAATAAGAAATTTGGTGATATAATATGACAAAATCCATACTAGATATATCATTATGGATTCTTTTTAGAGATGCTTCAAAAAAAGTAACTATAACAGATCATCCAGATATTAGTAAAGAGTGTTTAGAAGCTTTAGTTAATAATAAATTAACAACAATAGAATCTATTAAAAAAGTTATATCTAATAATAGTATGGAAGCATTTTCATCTGTTCCAGAAAATTATAAAGGTATGGTAGAAAAATTTACAAAACCCGTATTAAGTATTGTAAATACCAGTCAACAAACACTTCAAAACAGTATACCAGAAACAATATTTCAAGGCCATACGTATGATTATACAAAAATAAATACAGGAATAGCAAATTCTTTGACAATGCCTATTGCTGTACCTGAAACAATATTTCAAGGTCACCTTACTACAAATATAACACCAGGAATAGCAGAATCTTGGACGATGCCTGTTCCTAATGATTCTACAGATGGTGCATTTTTAGCAAATGTCGTTCAATATGGGGATACTGTTATATTAGCATTTTTTGGAGCACTTATATGTTTTGGCATTTATAAATTAATCAAATGGTTAAGAAATAGAAAAAAAGAAGAAATAATAAATTTAAATTTATTTAAAATTCAAAATAAATTTAATGAAGGAAATATTTTTATAAAATCATTATCTAATAAATTAACAGAAAATGAAGAACAAAAAATAAATAAAATGTATAATACTATTGAAAAAGCAAAACCATTAACAAAAGAATTAGCAACATATGTTATGGAATCTTTTGAAAAAAAAGATACAGAAAAATCTTTTTTAAAAAGAAAATCATATCAAATTTTAGGATTTATAGCAGGTTTATCTATTATTTTAATATTTTGTTTTAATGGTAAAAAAATAGTGTAGCCCTAAATTAATAGGGCTACACTTATTTTTCTGGAAAATTATAAAATAATATAAAAACGTATCATTTCCAATGTATATTAAATCCATTACTATGATCTGTAGCAATAACATTATTAGAGCCAAACATTTCTTTTAATTGATCACTATTATCTACACCAAGTTTTTTCAAAGTCTTATTATCTAAAAATGCCATACCCATCTGTAGTTCCATTTTATCTGAAGTATTTTTAATATGTTTCAATATTTTTTTCTTCAACGCTT
>JAAZCB010000835.1 GCA_012513545.1 Clostridiaceae bacterium | reverse complement strand
ACAGGAGCAATAATATCAGTTATGATAATGAGTATTCTGTCAAAAACAGATAAAATAACTGCCAGTATTGAAGTTGATTTATCGGAAACAACATCAATAATTGGACCCTTTATTCAAAAGCTGCCACATGTAATGCTTGAAGTATTTTTTGCATTAATTCCTCTGCTGGTAATCTTTGTGGTTTTCCAGGTAATTTCATTCAAGCTTGATAAAAAGGCTTTTATTAAAATTATTAAAGGCTTTATATATACCTATATTGGGCTGGTATATTTCTTAACTGGCGTAAATGCAAGTTTCATGGACGTGGGGAACAAGGTTGGCTATTATCTTGCAGCGATGGATAACAAGTTTTATCTTATCTTTGTAGGTTTTTTGCTTGGCTTTGTTACTATTCTGGCTGAGCCGGCTGTATACGTGTTAACAAATCAAATTGAGGATGTAACCAGTGGATATGTGAGAAAAAATGTTGTTATGTTCGCCCTGTCAATTGGAGTCGGTTATTCAGTAGCTTTATCCATGGTAAGAATATTGATTCCCGAAATTCAGTTATGGCATTATCTGTTGCCGGGTTACCTGATTTCTGTTATTATGACCTACTTTGTTCCCAAATTGTTTGTAGGTATTGCCTTTGATTCAGGCGGCGTAGCTTCCGGACCAATGACTGCAACTTTTATATTGGCGTTTGCTCAGGGAGCAGCAGAAAAGATCGAGAGTGCTAATGTTTTAATTGATGGGTTTGGTATAATTGCAATGGTGGCACTTACCCCATTAATAACGTTACAAATATTGGGGTTTATATATAAAATCAAATCAAGAAAAGGAGGTTTGGAGATACATGCCAAATGATTTCAATCAAAAAGAATATGACCTTCTTTGCGTAATTGTTAATATTGGAATTGGAAGCAAAGTAATTAAATTTGCAAAGAAAAACGGAATACTGGGGGCAACTGTATTTCTTGGCAAAGGCACGGTAAAAAACCGGATATTAGAGCTTCTTGATTTGACTGAAATCCGAAAAGAAATTGTTTTAATGATAGCAGATAAAACAACGGCTGATAAATTTCTTGAAAAGCTTTACAAAGAATTCAGATTGGACAAACCCAATCATGGTATTGCTTTTAGCACTAGTATAAGGAGTATACTTGGAACCAAATCGTATAAGCTTGAAAGTGAAAGAAAAAGAGGAGGTGTAGAAAGTAAAATGTATAATGCGATATATGTAATAGTCGATAAGGGAAAAGCTGAGGATGTTGTTGCTGCAGCAAAAAAAGCCGGTGCAAGAGGAGGAACAATTATAAATGCCAGGGGTTCGGGCATCCATGAACATAATAAACTGTTTTCGATGGACATTGAGCCTGAAAAAGAATTTGTTTTGATTCTTGTGGAAGAAAGCCTCACGGATGGAATAACTTCCATAATAAGGAATGAACTTTCTATTGATGAGCCTGGAAACGGAATTATTTTTGTTCAAGGTATTAATAAGACATATGGGTTATTTTAAATTGTATTGTGAATTAAACTAAGTATCAGGCTGAGTGAAAGAGGTTAAATAAAAAAACTTCGGGACATCGAGTCCCTTCGCTTTTTGCCGGATTTCCCTCCGGGAAATGGCCCTAATAAAAAGACTTAACTAGAAAGCAACCTTTTCGTTAAGTCTTTTTTATATTTGCATTATCGGAACTTTACAACATTCTCGTCATATGGAGGATATATAATACCCTTCTCGGTAACTATAGCTTTTATATACCTGCCTGGAGTAACATCAAAGGAAGGATTCCTTACAGTTACACCTTCGGGCGCAATTCTTGTCCCCTTTATGTGGGTAACTTCTTCTGAGTTCCTTTCCTCTATGGGTATTTCACTTCCGGTTTTAATTGAAAAGTCAATGGTTGATACAGGAGCTGCAACATAGAAAGGAATGTTGTTTTCCTTTGCAAGAACAGCTACCGAATAGGTCCCGATTTTATTGGCAGTATCACCATTTAGGGCAATCCTGTCGGCACCTGTAATAACACAATCAATTAAGCCTTCCTTCATAAAATGACCTGCCATATTGTCGCATATGAGTGTTACAGGGATATTATCCTGCATAAGCTCCCAGGCTGTAAGTCGGGCTCCTTGAAGGTACGGCCTGGTTTCATCAGCAATAACCTTAATTTTCTTCCCTGCTTCATGGGCTGCACGGATTACACCTAAAGCAGTGCCGTAATCGCAGGTAGCCAGTGCACCAGCGTTACAATGGGTAAGTATGGTGGAGTTTTCAGCTATAAGCTCGTTTCCGAACTTGCCAATAGCCATGTTTGACTGTATATCTTCCTTTTCCATGCTGCATGCTTCATTTTCAATGACATTTTTTATTTCATCAATAGACTTGTCCATGTTCTTATAAGCTTTATCATAAATTCTGTCAACAGCCCAGAAAAGATTGACAGCTGTTGGACGGGTACTCTTCATCAAATCACAGACCTCTTTCAATTTTCTGAAGAACTCCTCCTTTGAGTTCGTATCAATAGTTTTTGAAGCTATTGCAATTCCATACGCTGCGGTAACACCTATTGCAGGTGCACCTCTTACGATCATGTCCTTAATAGCTTTTGAAACTTCCACGTAATCACTATATTCAACAACCCTGTAATCTGAAGGCAGTTTGGTCTGGTCTATAAGCTTCAGAACCCCATTACAATACGCTAAAGGCTTCATTACATTTCTCCTTATAATCAGTTATTCTTCCTTCTGACTGCAAACCTGACATTTTTCCCGGCTTACATCAACCTTCTTTATTATTTCAAACAGCATTCTTTTTACCTTATCGTTATTTTCCTCAAATACCTTCAAAACTTCCTCTTCTGTAACAGGAGGTATGTCCTCGCGCCCCTCAAGCCCTGCATCAAAATCTGTTATTAATGCTATGTTTGCGTAGCATATACCCATTTCCCGTGCAAGGTAGCATTCAGGATACTGGGTCATATTTATAACGTCCCAACCCATTTTATTAAACCATCGACTTTCTGCAACAGTAGAGAATCTTGGGCCCTGTATGACTACAACTGTACCTTTTTCATGCGTTTTGATCCCAAGCTCTCTGCCGGTTTCAATTGCAATTTTTCTTAAATCGGGACAATAGGGATGTGCAGGACTTATGTGTCTGGTTACAGGTCCATCAAAAAATGTGTCTTTACGTCCTGATGTCCTGTCGACAAACTGATCACATATAACAAAGTCTCCCGGCTTGATTTCAGGCTGCAGGCTGCCGGAAGCTGTAGGAGCCAATATATTTTTGACCCCCAACTGTTTCATAGCATGAATATTAGCCCTATAAGGTATCGTGTGTGGAGGAAACTGGTGCTTTTTACCATGGCGTGGAAGAAAAGCAATTTTTTTGCCTTCAAAGGAAGCAATAGCGATTTTGTCACTTGGTTTTCCATAAGGAGTATCTATATCTATTTCCTCAACATTTTCCAAAAAGGAATAAAAACCCGAACCGCCAAAAACGCCTATATCAACATTGTATTCCATCATAAACCTCCTATAAAAAATGATTTAATGTACAATGATAATTATATTACAAATATTTTTAGTTTCAATTAATATTTAGTATTATTTAAAAAATAAAGTTTTATTTAGTTATCAAATCAAAACATTTTGGGAGGAAAAAATGCTATGGATGAATACAGAATGGATTTCTTCAGGGAACTATTGACAGAGCAGGAAAATAGCATTGAAAACACAATTCATCTAATGAAGGAGCATAATAATGCAGACCAGAACAGCATGTCACCCAATGAACTTTCAAATTATGACAACCATCCGGGGGACCTGGGGTCGGAGCTGTATGAACTTGAGCATAATAATGCCCTTGAAGTGCACCAGGAACATCTGTTGAAGGAAATTCACGATGCTTTAGGAAGGATGGAGGATGGAAGCTTTGGTAAATGTGAATTATGTGGTGATGAAATAATGGAGGAAAGACTTGAGGCTATACCTTATACAAGGCTATGTATTGATTGTGAAAACGAAAAGGAAATAACAATTGAAAACATTGATGAGCAGAGGCATTTAGAGGAATTGGTATGGGATGCACCTCTTGGCAGAAAATATCTTAACAAACGTGAAGATGATGAATTTGAAGGACTGGATCAGTTTAATGACCTTATGAAATACGGGTCCTCGGACACGCCCCAGGACTTGGGCGGATATTACGATTATGAAGAATTTTATACGAATGAAATAGATATGCAGGGAATAGTTGACAGAATGGATAATATCTCAAACGGGGCTTACAGGCGTCAGTTACCCGACTAGTAGTGTATTCTCAAATTACCTGTGCACAATAAAAATCCGAGAATCCCGATGGTTTAACGGGTTCGGAGGATTTTTATTTAAATAGAAATTTGAGAAACACTATACTAGGCAGAAGTAAATTTCCGATTTAAAATAAATTTAAAGCATATAGCAGAGTTATATATTATGCTATATGCTTTTTTATATAATCGATTGTTCGGAATGTACATCCTTGCCCCATGAAAATCAACTACTATTGCGAATAACTATAGAGAAGTGTCCACACATTTATTTATTAAGGGAGGAAGTTATTAAATGTTAAGAAAGAGTATAGCAAAGCTATTATGTATTACTCTGGCTTTAGGGATTTCTGCGTTTAATCTGCCAGAGGTATCAGCGGCGGATAAAGCTGTTGTTGAAGTCAGTATTGACACCAACTCAGAAAGGAAGCCTATAAGCCCATATGTTTATGGTACAAACCAGGACATATATAACGCAAAGGTAACAGCGAGAAGACTTGGAGGAAACAGGCTTACAGCCTACAACTGGGAGAATAATGCATCAAATGCAGGCTCCGACTGGATACATTCAAGTGATAGCTACTTGACGGATATATATGGTGTTCCAAAGGGCGAAGCAAATTCTCCTGGTGCTCTTGCATCATATTTTCATAATAAATCCCTGGAGACAAAAGTTCCATATTCTTTAGTCACACTTCAGGCTGCCGGATATGTATCTGCTGATAAAAATGGTGAAGTAAAGGAAGAAGAAGCTGCACCTTCTTCAAGATGGAATGAGGTTAAGTTTAAAAAGGACGGTGATTTTTCACTTGAACCTGACACAAGCGATGAATATGTTTACATGGATGAGTATGTAAATTTTCTTGTTAACAAATATGGTACTGCAAAAACCGCAACAGGAATAAAAGGATATTCTATAGACAATGAACCTGCCTTATGGACTCATACGCATGCAAGAATCCATCCAGACAAAGCAGGTTGTGAGGAAATAGTAAGTAAGGGTATTGAATTGTCAAAAGCAGTTAAAGCTGTTGACCCTGATGCTGAAATGTTCGGACCGGCATTATACGGGTTCAGTGCATTTTATGGATTCCAGGATGCACTTGATTGGCCTGATTTGAAGGGCGATTACAGCTGGTTTATAGATTATTACCTTGATGAGATGAAAAAAGCGGAAGAAAAAGAAGGCAGGAGACTGCTGGATGTACTAGATATCCATTGGTATCCTGAAGCGCAGGGTGGCGGAAAAAGAATAACCTTCGGAGAAGATATCGCAAACACCGAATGCAACAAGGCTCGTCTTCAGGCTCCTAGAACCTTGTGGGATCCGACTTATAAGGAAAACAGCTGGATTGCAAACGCCGAGGGTGGTATGTTTATGGAATACCTGCCTCTACTGCCTAAGATTGCAGACTCAATCAGCAAGTATTATCCGGGTACAAAGCTTTCCATCACAGAGTATGATTACGGCGGAGGAAAGCATATAACTGGCGGTATTGCTACAGCAGATGCACTCGGGGCCTTTGGAAAATATGGTGTATACCTTGCTAATTATTGGGGAGATGTTGAAGCAAAATATGTTGCATCTGCTTTGAACCTTTATACAAACTACGACGGCAGGGGTTCCACTTATGGCAATACCAGTGTTAAGGCTAATGCTTCCAATCAGGAACTCGGATCTGTATATGCTTCCATAGTTGATGAAAATGATGACAAACTCCATATAATTCTTCTAAATAAAAACTATGATGAAGCAACAACCTTTAATCTTTCGATAGACAGTGACAAAATGTACAAATCCGGAAGAGTATGGGGGTTTGACAGAACAAGTGATGTAATTAGCGAAAGAGAACCGATTATAAAAATGAATAACAATAAGTATTCATTAACACTTCCTGCATTGTCTGCTTACCATGTTGTGCTGGATACAGAAGACATAGAATATGGTGATGTAAATAACGACGGGAAAGTGAATTCCATTGACTACGCGCTACTTCAAAGATATTTGCTTGAAATTGTAGATGAAAATGCTGTGAATCTTAAGGCATCAGATTTGAATGCAGACGGACGTGTTAATTCAACTGATTACTCCATCCTGAAAGCTTATCTTATTGAACGTGTTTACAAGAATGAACTTCCTTTAAGAGTGGCTTTGAAGTTGGAGTCTCCCGAGGCAGATTTCACTATTACACCTGAGGAAGCTCAGACTGATGAAAATGTAACCTTTGATGCATCTGCTTCAATAGATCCCTCTGGGAATATAACTTATTATTCCTGGAATTTCGGTGACGGAACTGAAGGAAGCGGATTAAAAACAACACACAAGTTCAAGTCCGCAGGAACTTATAAAGTAACACTTATCGTTACAGATGATGACAACTTAACTGATAAAATTACCAAAGAGGTTACCGTTACCAATTCTTCTGGAGACAATGCGAAATTTGGATTTGAAAAGGATATCGAAGAATTCTATGTTGAAAATGGCGTTTCAGAAGCAACGCATACAACTGAAAAAGCATATAAAGGTGTTGGTGCAATCAAATGGGTCATTCAGGGAGAAGTCGATGGAAATATTGATGTAAAGAAGAATTGCGGACCTGTAGTACCTGCCGGTTCGGTTGTAAATTTCCGTATATGGATACCTGAAAATGCACCTATAAAAGCAATACAGCCATATGTTATGCCTCATAATGATGCATGGACAGACGCAGAGTGGAATAGTACATGGGGCGGATATGAAAGTCTTAAAAAAGGAGAATGGAATGAATTCTCTTTAACATTAAAAGAAACCACCAATGAGGAATATTCACAACAGATAGGTGTCCAGTTACTAACCACAGGTGAAGGTGAATTTACACTTTACATAGACTCGATTGATTGGTAGAAAGTTTAAATAATATACATTTATAGCATGTAATTTTGGGCATCAGCATTGCATAAAAACCTTTGATTTACCCGATATTAACCTTGAAGCAAAATACTATACGGTTTATGTTTTAAAAGAGCTGATATTTTAGGCGGAAATAACTTTATTCTGCTTAAAATATCAGTATCATTAACATCTGATATAAACCATAAATTATATAAGCCTCTTCTGATTGGATTAATTCAAATTGTTAATTCTGTTGGAGAGGCATCGGGAGGCATAATATGGGTGAAAAGGACATTTTCTTTGAAGTAAACCGGAAGCTTGAAGATGTGGGATATAGAATTAGGATCAGAAGCTTGGCGGAATTGAGAGATTTTGTTAATAACAAGGGAAATTGCGAAATGCCTGTGTACGATGATATACTTGAGCTATACGACCAGATTAGACTGGGAATCGGGATGTGGTAAGCTTTGAGGCTGTAAAAGCTTGGTTTTGCTTTTACAGCCCCAAAAATTCCTTAAGTATCAGGACATGAACTGGCTCTTAACCTGCATGATATCATTTTGTTCTGCTTGTTGAGCAGGCTTGTAAAAGCCTTTTTGTTCAGCAACCTTATAAAGGTCGTACTGGAATGTTTCACAGTTGTCCCTTATTTGTTGAATAGCTTGCCTGAACTGTTGGTTTGAAGCCTGGGATATTACATTGGCATAACCTGTAAGACTACTGTTTAACTGTGACAGAATATCATTTACCATTTCTTTATCCTGCATTTGCTTCTCCTCCTTAACCTAAAAATGACATTAATTGTTGTTTTGTATTTCTTGCGTCTGTTGCTGACTTCTGGAACATTTGTTTAGCCTGTGGGTCAGTTGCCTGCTGTGCATAAGCTTCAAGTTTTTTAGCTGATGTTTCATGTGAACCGATAAGATGCCTTAAATTTTGAAGTTCCATCTGGTTTAATTGTGTCATGTATAATAACTCCTTTCATTTATTTTCATAATTATTATTTTTAATTGTAATAAGAAATATTCAGAAAACAGTAAATTGCATTTTACTTGTGCTATAAACTTTTTGTCCGCATTAAGAAAGTTCCTATTATAATATAAAACCTAAGTATTTTTATGTCTCTTATGTTTTTTCTCTTGTTGATGTGGTATTTTAATTATAAGACAGACAAAAACAACAGGAGAGAATATGGAAAAATTAAATTTGAAAACATTTGAATACATACCTGCAGAGCCTGACAAGAATATGATACTTACAAGATTAGGCTACCGGAAGACCTCAACACTTATAAGCCCTGATTATCAAAAAAAGCTTGAGGATATTATCAATAGAGGCCTTTTGCTTTGTAATACCAGAGGAGTATATGCCAGGTTGGAAATAACAGACAGGTCTACAGAACATGTTGTTCTAAATAATGATGCACAACTTCAGAGTGCCAGTCTTTCAAAGCTGTTGTCTAAAAGCCGTGAAGTAGTTTTGATGGCTTCAACTGTTGGTTCTGAAATAACCGATAAAATACAAAAGGAAGTTGAATCAGGAGATGCTTCATTAGGGGTAATACTGGATTCGTTAGCCTCGGAAGCAGCTGATTCAGCACTTGACTGGATGGTAGACTTTATTAACAAGTTCCTGAGAAAAGACGCCTTAAGGCTCACAAAAAACAGGTATAGCCCGGGATATGGGGACCTTCTTCTTGAAAACCAAAAAATAATTTATGACTTATTGGAGCTTCAACAGCTTGGAATAGAATTAACCAAAAGCTTTATGCTAGTACCTGAAAAATCTGTTATTGCAATTGCAGGAATTGAAGAAATAATTAAATTATAAAAAAAAATAATTCTTTTTTTAAATATTGACACTAGATATTGTGTGTGATATAATTTGTTCAACAACATATTGATAATATGTTGTTTTTCTATTACAGGAGCAAAAGTGATGGAGTTCTATGCCATAGCAATAAAATTTTATACACTTCATAAATTAGAGATTACATTGAATAAGTGCTCTAAATCTAAAGTAAAATATTGTATAAATACTCAAAAAACATAAGAAAACAGATAGGAGATACTTTATGATTGCTAAGATCCTTAAGAGAAACGGTAAATTGGAAAATTTTCAACCGGAGAAAATTACATGGGCTATTTTTAAAGCTGCAACTGCATGCGGAGGAAATGATTTTGCAAGGTCGGAAGAGCTTTGCAGGCAGGTTGTGGACGCTGCAGGATTAACTTTTGGTGACAAAAACCCAAGCGTAGAAGAAATACAGGATTTAGTGGAAAAAGTTCTGATAGAAAACGGTCATGCAAAAACAGCAAAGGCGTACATACTCTATAGGGAAAAACGTAAAAGTGCCCGTGACATGAATGCTTTAGTAGGTGCCACAATCGACATGTTTTCGGACTATCTTGGAGACAAGGACTGGCATATAAATGAAAATGCCAACACTCAGAAAAGTGTCAATGGTCTGAATAATTATATAAGAGAATCGTTCACAAAAAAGTACTGGCTTTATGAAATTTACCCTGCAGAAGTCAGGGAAGCACACATTAATGGGGATTGCCATATACATGACCTTGGGTTTTTCGGACCCTATTGTGCGGGCTGGGACTTAAGGCAGCTCTTGCTGGATGGTTTTGGGGGAGTTAATGGAAAGGTCGAGAGCAAACCTGCCAAACATTTGAGATCCTTTTTAGGGCAAATAGTAAATTCAACCTTCACAACCCAAGGGGAGACTGCCGGGGCTCAAGCATGGTCAAGTATTGATACATATTGTGCGCCGTTCATACGTTATGACAACATGACATATGCACAGGTAAAACAGTGCATCCAGGAGTTTATATTTAATATTAATGTACCAACAAGAGTAGGCTTTCAGTGCCCCTTCTCAAACCTTACCTTTGACATTAAGGTTCCTAAAACTATCATGAATGAGCCTGTTATCATAGAGGGGAAATATATGAATGAGTCTT
>JAAZCB010000834.1 GCA_012513545.1 Clostridiaceae bacterium | reverse complement strand
AGCAAAGAATCATAGAAGATGTTAATGAGGTTATTAAGCTATTATCTGATACTTCAGAACTTGATGCTAAGGTTATCGATCTTCAAAACAAGATGGAAGTTATAAGCGGTTTGGTGGATAAGATGATAAAAGAAAACACCAGAACTGCTCAAGATCAAGTTGAGTTCGCTAGGAGGTATGAAGAGTTTTCCGCTCAGTATGAATTAGAAAAAAATGTCTTAGATAAAGCCCTAGAGAAAAGAGCTTACAAACAAGCACAGCAAATTAAGATGAAGGCATACCTTGAGGAAATAAAAAAAGCAGATAACTACCTGCCTGAATGGTCAAATGATGTATGGATGCTGATGGTTGAAAAAGCAATTGTTAACAAAGACAAAACCATAACCTTTAAGTTCACAAGTGGAACTGAAGTAACTTTGTAAGATTAGGACCTTGATTCAAGGTTCTTTTTTTGCAAAAATATAATTTATTTAAAGTAAAAAGCACAAAATTTCCGTAATATATATATGAGTAGTGCATATACTCCGAAGTAGCACTAAGTATTCGTGTGCTCGGCATTCAAGTACCTATGGGCCGTAATAGATAGCTGGTACGCAAGTTTAAGGCAATTAAACGGGTTCATGCCTCTTTCCTAATTAAAAAGAGGCTATTTTTTGTATTCAGGACAGTTTGTTGTTTACAATAATTGAGCCGTTAAAATCTTG
The DNA here is from genome assembly GCA_012513545.1 of Clostridiaceae bacterium. Next base: position 1,616 of record JAAZCB010000834.1, on the reverse strand, counting down.
TATTTATTTTTATAATGTGATATAATGTTTTATAATACTAAAAATGGAGCGTGTATTTAATGACATTCGCTGAAAAAGTCAAATATGTTAGAGGCAAATTACTGTTAAGTCAAGAGGCACTTGCAAAGGAAATTGGCATTTCTTATCCTACGTTAAATCGTTGGGAGAATGGTCATAACCCTACTTGGGTTTTGGAGTGTAAGTTTTACAATTATTGTGAAAGCAAGAGCATCAAGTTTGAGGAGAATAAATAATGGAAGAAAACAGAAATACGCAGATACATATAATTCCTTTTGATTTGGGGTGCGTTTTTATCGATATGTTGAGCGTTGATAATTCAAATAATTTGTTATACGCAAAAAAGTTTATTAGTGAGCTTGCTGATAGCTATAAAGAAGAAAACAATAATCAAATAGAAGTCATTGATAACCTCAAATTGATTTATACTGGGAAAACGATTACTCAATATAAGTATATTAATTCAGAATTGGCCGACAATGCGATTTGCTATGTAAAATTAAATACTGGTCTTTATTGCTATGTATTGTCTAGTGGAATTGGAATGTTTGTACTTGCGGATTTTGATGGTAAAGCATTACAAAATATCAATCCCAAAATACAGCAAATGAATGTATCTCTCATTTCTAATTATCAGAAGAAAATAACTCAATCTACAATTCTTAATAAATTTTTGGGAGAAGATGTCTTGCCTGAATACGAGGAAGAAATGTTGCGTTTTCGAAAGAAATGCTGGTCACTTATCTCAATAGCAAATATGAAAAAAGAAATTAGCATTGTTAGAAGGTTTTCAAGCAATATTAATTATAAAGCTGAAGGATTATCATATGTGCTGTCAATTTATGTTTTTAATTTTGGAACAATTTCTGACAGTGAGATTAATTATTTGATGTATTCTTCCATATTTAATAAAGTTACTGATGAAACTAGATGGGAAAATATAAATGAGGAAATCACTAGTAAACAATCTAATCTTGAAGAGAAAACTGTTATTGTTGGGACCTCAAAGGTTTATTTCTCGTGGGCTGGTGTTTGTGTCATTATACCTGAAACAATAAAATCCTATTCCGATATAGTTAATTCAAGTATTTTGAACACAATTGTTAAAGCAGAAATATATGTTCAATCAAGATGGTTCATGGCTGATAATTCAATGGACAATGTTAATAGAAGCATGCATTGTTCTCTTGAAAGTTTGCAAAGGATTGAGAGCTTGACTGAGTTTTGTCAAGCCGAGCTTGATAATGAGATAAGTGCGAATATGACTACAATCTATAAGAACATTTTGGAAGAAATAATTGATTCCTCGGAAGTTCGGAAATTGTACAAATCTGTATTAAGTCAAATTCATACGCAAAGAAAGATAAAAGAGGCTCATTATCAGGATAAAAAAAGTAAAAACAGGCTAATAGCAAATTTGTTTTTAGCAGTGTTTACAGCATCGTCACTTTTTAAGACTGTGTTAGACTTGATTAGTAATACTTTCGATTGGAAAAATGTTCTTATTTTTTCCTTAATGATAGTTGTTGCAGTTGGGACTGTAGTATGGGATTACAAAAACAAGTAAGGAGTATAAAATGAAGAAGATATTAATAGTT
>JAAZCB010000078.1 GCA_012513545.1 Clostridiaceae bacterium | reverse complement strand
ACTTAACTCCGAGGGTACATTGGCATCAACCAGTTTATCCTTGTCGAACTTTTTTGCTTTCATGTTTATAATATCGATAAATCCGGTAAACTTGCCGCCTTCAACTATAGGAATTTCAAAAGCGGCAACACTCTTGCCGAAATTATTTACCAATTGTTCCAATACCCCGAAGAAGTTGGCATTTTCATCATCCATTTTATTCACAAAAAACATTCTTGGTAATTTTTTATCGTTTGTATATGCCCATGACTTTTCCGTACCAACTGATACTCCGCTTTTTGCAGAAACAAGAATTACCGCACTGTCTGCAACCCTGATACCCTGCTTAACCTCTCCAACAAAATCAAAATATCCAGGGGTGTCAATAACATTAATCTTGAAATCGTTCCATTCGCATGGACAAATAGAAGTATTAATAGAATTTTTACGCTTTATTTCTTCAGGATCATAATCTGAAGTTGTAGTTCCATCTTCTACCTTCCCGAATCTTTCCAGCGCCCCCGCGTTAAACAACATAGCTTCTGTAAGAGTAGTTTTGCCGGCTCCTCCGTGAGACAACAGGCAAACGTTGCGGATCTTTTCCGTAGAAAATTCTTTCATAAAAATTCCCCCTTATATATTTAATTGGATCTATTAAAACATAGTACAAAAATTAGCATGTAGTCTAATAAAACGGTATGAGAAATTATCTATTAATTGCTTGATATTTTTCAAATTCGATATATCTTTTTTATATTCTATTTAATTTATAAATATCCTTTTTTGAAGCTAAATTATTTCTTGGAAGAATAATTATTCTTGTCCACATTGTATAACACATGTTAATATGTGTAAATACATATTTTTTATACCAGCCGGAATTGCTATCCTTTAGTTGTGTTATTTCCATTGACAGCCTTATTTACAGTATACCAATTTTTCAGGTAATAATTGTGATTTTCATATTACTTATTTTTATTGACAATTGCATTTTATCATTGTACATTTAAATATAAGAATTACCGGGGCCTTTTGCCTTTGCAATTCTCCTAAACAGAGGCCTCATAACAACGAAATCAAATAAACGTTATATACCCTGTAAAGAATCCGGTATACTCATATTTGGCTTTATATCAATATGAGTAGTGTAATATAAATTGACTTCATATTGTATGGGAAGGAAGGAATTTTATGATTATTGTAATGAAGCTCGAATCAAAAGAAAGTGACATCCGTGAAGTATCCAAAGTCCTCAGTTCTCTTGGCTTGGGTGTACATGTTTCTCAAGGAACCGAAAGAACCATTATAGGAGTTATCGGTGATAAAAGGAAACTTAACGACATACCAATTGAGCTCATGTCAGGGGTAGAAAAGCTTGTACCCATTGTTGAGACATTTAAGCTTGCCGGGAAAACCTTTAAGCCCGAGTCAAGTGTTATAGAAGTTAATGGTGTTAAAATCGGAGGAAAAGAACTTGTAATGATGGCTGGCCCGTGTGCTGTTGAAAGTCGCGAGCAAATCTTAGAAGCTGCTGCTTCCGTAAAAAAAGCAGGTGCCCAATTTCTAAGGGGTGGAGCTTTTAAACCAAGAACATCACCATACGCCTTCCAGGGACTTGAAGAGGAAGGTCTCAAATTGCTCAAGGAAGCAAAGGATGCTACAGGACTATCAATTATTACGGAAGTCACAAGTGAAAGAGCAGTAGAACTGGCTGAGAAATATGTGGATATGTTCCAGGTTGGCGCAAGAAACGTCCAGAATTTCCATCTGCTTAGAGAAATCGGTCGTTCAAAGAAGCCCGTTCTTTTCAAACGCGGTCCCTCAACAACTATAGATGAATGGCTTAATGCAGCTGAGTACATAATGAGTGAAGGAAATTACAGCGTTGTTCTTTGCGAAAGAGGTATCAGGACGTTTGAAACAGCTACTAGAAATACACTTGATATAAGTGCAGTCCCGGTTGTTAAGAATTTGAGTCATCTGCCAATAATTGTTGACCCAAGCCATGCAGCCGGTAAGACACAATATATTTTACCTCTTTCAAAAGCTGCTATTGCAGCAGGTGCTGATGGCCTCATTATCGAAGTACATCCTAACCCCAAATGTGCACTTTCGGATGCTGCACAACAGCTTTCACCTGATAGTTTTAACGAATTGTGTAAAGATATATCTAAAATTGCCGAAATAATAGGAAGAGAGTTCAAATATGGCGGTTAAAAAGATAGCAATAGTCGGCCTTGGACTTATTGGAGGCTCTTTAGCCAGGGCTTTTAAGGAACGCTTAGGCTCTATAATTATAACTGCCGTTGACCCAAACGAGGACAATCTTAATCCTGCACTTTCAGAAGGATATATTGATAACGGTTATTTATGCCTTGACGCTTCAGTATACGATTCCGATATAATTTTTATCTGCACGCCGATAAAAATTACGTTGGATTACCTCAAAATGCTGTCCGGCAAAGTTAAACCCGAATGTATCGTAACTGATGTGGCAAGCACAAAAAGTGAAATAGTCTCATATATTAATTCACTGGATAATCCCCCTTGCTTTGTTGGGGGGCATCCAATGGCAGGAACTGAAAATACAGGTTTTCGAGCTGGTTTTGCGCATTTATTTGAGAATGCATATTACATACTGACACCTGCAAAAAGTACTACCCAGTCATCCTTAAAGCTTATGAAGGAATTGGTCGAAGGAATTGGCGCCATACCAGTAACCCTTAATTATCAAGAGCATGACATGATAACTGCAACTATAAGCCACACTCCTCATGTAGTTGCCGCAGCTCTTGTTAACCTTGTAAGGGAATCGGACACAGAGGATGGTATAATGCAATATCTTGCAGCAGGAGGCTTTAAGGACATAACAAGAATAGCATCCTCGAATCCACAAATGTGGGAAAACATTATATTGAGCAACCGGGAGAAGCTAAACAGCACTCTGGACAGACTTATCAGGTCACTGGAAAAATTCAGGGAATATATTGATAATTATGATTCGAGCAGTATATACAATTATTTTGAAGCTGCAAAAAAATACAGAGATAATTTTTCCTGTAACAGAAGAGGATTAATTCTCCCAATTAATGAAATTGTTGTTGATGTTATAGATAAACCGGGTATAATTGGAGAAATAGCAACACTTTTAGGAAGTAACGAAATAAATATAAAGAATATATATGTATCAAACAACAGAGAGTTTGAACAGGGCTGTCTGAGAATAACTTTATCCGACCATGAAAGTGTTGCAAATGCCTTTGATTTGCTTTCAAAAAAAGGTTATAAGGTATATAAGATATAATTTATTTCATACAACATCAGACTACATTTAAAGCTGCAATTACGCCAAAGTACTATGGGGAGGTAAAATATCAGCCTTCTGCGGATTCTTGTTTCAGCCCGGCAGGCTACTAATGAAACGGAATAAATATTTTACGTTCCAAGACCACTTATTTTAGAAATGGGGGAATATT
>JAAZCB010000833.1 GCA_012513545.1 Clostridiaceae bacterium | reverse complement strand
CAAGTATTCTTCCCGAGAGTATTACAAGTCGGCTGCATGCGGATAATTATTCGAGGATACTGGTTTATATAAGAACAGCCGATGAGAGTGAAACAGCATTTAAGTGTTCGGATGAAATTAAAGCCATAGTAAAAAAATACGATCCTGAAAATTCTTATTTGATAGGAGCGACACCATGTACTAAGGACATCAAAACAACCATCACTGCCGACTACGAATTTGTAGATAAGCTGTCATTATTGGGTGTGGTACTGGTTATTTTGCTTTCCTTCAAATCATTGTTATTGGCTTTACTGGCCATAATACCTATTAAAATTGCAATTTTTATCAACATGGCTTTCCCTTACCTGACAGGAGATAAGATGGTTTATATAGGGTACATTATTGTAAGCTGCATTCAATTGGGAGCAACAGTGGATTATGGTATTTTGATGCTAAACAACTATTTAGACAGGCGAAAGCATATGGAGAAGAAAGAAGCCGCTATAAAGGCTATTTCGGACAGTACTGCTCCCGTGCTGACTTCAGGGTTGATTCTTTCGTGTGCCGGATTCATCCTTGGGAAAACCTCTTCAATTTCAGCTATAGCTGGTATGGGCCAATTAATTGGCAGAGGAGCAATTTTGGCTGTAATTCTCTCACTCTGTATGCTCCCGACACTGCTGCTTATTTTTGACAAGCTGATTATGAAGAATATTAATAAAGCCAATACAAGAAGAGAAGAGCGACTTAAAAAGATATACTACAGAAGAGAAAGACTTAAAAATCAAAACAGGAACATTGCATAGAAGTTTATAAAGTGTCAGTTAGGAGGAATAATAAAATGAAACTTATAAAAAGAACTTTATCTAGTGTTATAGCTGTTGTTTTCATACTGTCTTTTATAACTGCAGAAGTTAATGCCGCCAAAGCAGGTGTTGCAGTCGATGAATCCGTATATGTAAACATGGATTACTATGGCAAGCCTACAAACATAAGTATTGTAAAGGGATGCAGCTTAAATGGAAACGCCGTTTTTACAGACTATGGTTCCTATGATAAGGTTACAAATATGTCAAATGAGATAGCACCGAATATTTCCGGAGATATGGTCAGTTGGGAGCTTTCCGGATATAATGACCGCTTCTACTATGAATGTACACCAAAAAACGGTACAATGGCATTGCCCTGGGATTTTGACATATCCTACAAGCTGAACGGTGCGCCTGTAAATGCCGATAAATTGGCAGGTGCTTCGGGTTTGGTGGAAATTAACATCAATGCCAAACCCAATAGCAATGTGCAGGATTACTATAAAAAAAATATGCTATTAACGGTAGAAGCCATATTTGATATGTCACAGACAACAAGTATTGAGGCACCAGGGGCTCAAATGCAATCTGTCGGAAATTACAAAGCTGTGGTTTTTTTGGGTCTTCCCGGTGAAGAGAATAATTATACAATCCGCATAGGTACCAATTGCTTTGAGACAAGCGGGATTTTGATGACAATGGTGCCGGGTACGGTAGAGCAGCTTAAAGATGTTAAGGACTTGAATAAATCCAAGGATACTGTAAAGGATTCAAAAGATGCACTTTATGCCAGCCTGAATGAAACTTTAAACGTTATACAGAGTACTTCGGAAGGTTTGAAGCAGGTTAAATCCGGTCTGTCAAAGCTGGAGGATGCCCGTGAAACAATTAGTACTTCCAAAGACGGATTGTATGCTGATGCCGATAAATCAATTGAACATTTAACAAAGATATCGAATGAATTGAACAAATTGATTCCTCATTTGCAAAATGGACAGAGCATGATAAAAACTGTCAACTCCAATCTTAATGAAACAGTGTCTGCAATGAATGGTTTTAAAGCTGACATGGATTCGTTTGCCAGTTCAATCACAAAGCTTCAAAAAGATATAGAAAATCTCAACAGTATTCTTAATATAGCTGAAGGTTATTCCGACGAACGAAAAAAATTAATTAAAGACATTTATAAAGACATTGATGATACCGATAAGATTCTTTCGGATTTAGAAGATGACTCGAAAGCGCTCGGCAGTGATTTGGCGGAGCTTGCTTCCGAAATTAACAAACTGGAAACCGCAATGAAGGCTATGCCTGTTCAGATGGAAGCTACATCACAAAAACTTGCGCAAGCTGCTGCTGCCGGAATGTATGATCAAACTACTGCTGCAACAGTGGGAGTACTAAATTCCGAGTTGTCGGCCATCATTTCTTCGCTTCAGCCTACGATAGGTGATTTGGCAGAGGTTTTGAGTTCAACCAAGTCCCTTGTTAAGGATGCGGGGAAGATGTTTAGCGAAGGAAAGTATGTTCTGGATACAGCAAGCAATTCCGTTTCATTGGCTGAAAAATATTTCAGTTCTGTAGATGCCGGTTTGAATGCCGCACAAGAACTTTTAAGTGAAACAAATAATTTAGGTAATACCACAAAAAAGTTTTTGGATAAGAGCAAGACGTTAATTGACAATATTTCCAATCTGAATACTACTTTAAATAAATACATCGAAGGAATGGTAAACACTCTTAATGACACGGAAGACCTGCTTAAAAGTTTTTCATCCGGCTTAACTGATACTCAGGTGTTTCTGTATTCACTTGAGGCAACCTTGAAGGCAAGTGGTTCCGCCCTGGATGTGGGTACACGTAAAAGTTTGGAGGGCTTGGTTGAATTGCTCCAAAAGAGCCTGGATGGTGTTGCAGCCACATCAAGCACCAGAAATGCAATTGATACAATTAATAACACCGTAGACGAGAAAATAGATGAAGTTGAGGATGACAGCAATTTATTGGAAATTGATGCAGATGCACTGCCGATATCTTTTACATCAGAAAATAATCCAGCTCCGCAAAGTATTCAGATAATAGTCAGAACTGCCGAAATAAGTACTAGCGACAAAAAACCTGCTGTAGACATCGAAGAACATGTTGAAGAGTCAGGTTTTATTTCCAGAATGAAAAAAATATTTGTTATAATCTGGGATAAGATTACATCGCTTTTTTCTTAAAGTGAATAAACAATTTTAAAATTATAAAAATACTGTATAATTAATAAAAAAGTATATGGATGATGAGAGTATGGATAAAATTCTAATAGTGGATGATGATAAGACCATTGCGGAACTGATTTCGGATGTCTTGGAAGATGAAAATTTCCAGACAAAAATATGCAGCGATGGTGAATCCGCATTACATGAAATAGAAAATAACAATGATTTTGATTTGATTATCCTGGATATTATGATGCCTCAAATGGATGGGCTTGAATTGTGCAAGAAAATCCGTGATTTTGTTGCCTGTCCAATTTTGTTTGTTACCGCGAAAAGCCGTACATTAGATGTCATGTTAGGGCTTGAGATGGGAGCAGATGATTACATTTTTAAACCCTTTGTTATAGAGGAATTGGTTGCAAGAGTTAAAGCTCACATACGGCGTGAGATGCGGAATGAAAAGAAATATGAAAATCAAACCCTTATTATCGGAGATATTAAAATTGTACAGGATAGCTTTGAGGCATACAAAGGAAATAATCCTGTTGCACTTTCCACAAGAGAATTTCAACTGCTGCAATTTCTTATGAAAAATGCGGGCCGTGTTTTGACAAGGGAACAAATATTTGATTCGGTTTGGGGCATTGACTGCGCAGACATTGGTACAGTGAGTGTAAATATTAAGAATTTGAGAGAAAAGATCGACCCTGACAACCAATATATAAAAACGGTATGGGGAGTGGGATATAAATTTATCAGACCGCAGTAGAGGATGAATATATTATGAGGATGCGTTACAACTTAAATAAAATCATACTGGGTACTATTGTATTTAACATACTTATTTTGTTAGGATATTACATTCTCATTGCTTCTGTGGGTTTTTACGGTGATTATAATACTTTAAATGAAAACCTGGACGGTGAAGTTTCACAAATTGCTGAAAGAATCAATGAAAATCAAGAGTACTATGGTGTATTGGATTACTATATAAAAAATGAAAATCTGATATTCAAGCTTACAGATTTGGACGGTAATGTTGTTTATGAGAGTGGTGAACATAAACTGAATTTTTTTTACATAAATTCCGTAAAGCCTGTTAGAATTTCTGATGAAATTTATCTTCTAAAAGTTATAAAACCTTTGGAAAAAGATGAAATAATTAAATTGCCCTCGATAAAACAATTTTTTTATGTGGAACTGATAATTATTATATTTATTATGATAGCATTATCTCAAATTTTGTACATTAGGTTTGTTCGACCGATAGAGGTTCTCCAAAAGGCTGTAGCCGGCTATAAGGGACATCTTAATATAGATAGGACACGCCGTTTTGATGAAATCGGCAAGCTTCAGAATTCGTTTGTACAGCTTGCTGAAAACCTTCAAGAAGAAAAAGAAAAGCAAAATCGTATCATTGCTTCAATTTCCCACGATATTAAAACTCCGCTGACTTCTGTTATGGGTTATGCAGAACGTTTTAAAAAAGGAAACCTTTCACCGGAGCGTACTGCAAAATATTTGGACATTATTTACTTAAAGTCTTTGGCAATCAAGGATTTAGTGGAAGAATTCGATGATTATTTAAGTTATAATCAGAAAACTGCGTTGAAAAAGCAGGAAATTTCGGTTAATGATTTTATGAAAATTATGAATAACGACTATGAAGATGAACTCAGGCATATGGGAGTTAATTTAATAATAGAGAATTTTTGTCCAAGCATTATGCTTCAAGTTGATGTGTTGAAGATGAGAAGAGTTTTTGGCAGCATAATTGGAAATAGTTTGAAGCACTTCAAAGGTAATGACAAAAAGATAGTTATTTCCTGTACTCAGGCAGATGCGTTAGTTGTTTTCTCTGTTTCGGATAATGGTACCGGTGTTGAAAAAGAGTTCCTCAGAAAAATTTTTGAACCCATGTACACCTCCGATGAGGGACGTTCGGTGGCTGGACTGGGGTTAGCTATATGTGATGAAATAATAAGCAATCATGGCGGCGAAATTTGGGCTGAAAATAATGAAGATGGCGGGTTGACAATTTTCCTGAGTATACCTGTTTAAGAAATTAGCTAAATAAATTTAGTAATAGCTTGATTACGTTTGCTTTTCTCCAATTTATCAAACACTACCATAAAAAACCTGGTAATATTTTTCACATCATCAATTCCCCGGTGATGTACGAAACACAAGAGCAACCATGTTTCTTTCAGTAACTTCACTCAAAGTCCATGAAGACCTAAACACCATTGAGAATCTGTTAAAGACGTTTTTTTACCTTACAAGTCAAACTTTATCTAATTATATATCTAAGTTGTAATTTATTTACAGGCTAGTACTCTGGAAAAATAAAAAAAGCTAAATTCATTCAACTATATTTCAGGTTAAATGGATTTAGCTCTAATTCTTTTTAATTTGCCTGTAATTTCTATAAATCATCAATAATGTGACTATTCTTTTAAGAAAATGGTAATGTCAAATTCACCAATGGGAGTCAATAGAGGCATCTGTAAAGCCTTTTCATTTAATACAGACGATGATTCATAATTACCTATGAATATCTGAGGCGGTTCAATATCACAAGTGTAGTTTTGCTTTGACAAAAGAATTAATGCATTTCCACCAATAATATTTGCTATTTCTCCCAAAGCAGAAGATGCAAAGTTATCAATCTTATCCATTACCATACCCGACATAATCTTAACCATTTCCAAAGTCATATTCTGGGGAAAACTAAAGAGAATTGTGCCCTTTAAATCTCCTTTTACCCCAAGTTCAACATTGGCATCCTTATTGCTTGCAAAGCTATTCACTACTATCAAATCTCCTCTTTCAGGCTCTATATCAACCAATAATCGAAATACGTCTTTAGTCGCTCTATAAAAGGAGTTTACATATTCTGATTTCATTAGCTTTGACCTCCCTTACTTTTCACATATTCTCCAATCTTCTGATCCATATTGCCCACATGCATAATCAGCCAGGTCATAAGCTTTCCGCCAAATTCTTGTATCCTATCCTCATTAAAACCTTCTTCTTCGAAAATCTTGACATAATTGTTAACAGCTTCTTTAAATTTGTCATGGGCTTCTCTATGTTCTTCACGGTATGGGTAATTAATTTTCTCCTGATAGGCTTCCTCTTCATTGAAATGCGTAATTACATAGTCTTTCATAAAAGCCATTGTTTCCTTTACTTTATCCAGTTTAGCTTCCCAATTTTCTTCATTTCGAATAGTCTGAGTGAAATTAGATACACGTCCAAAAAGCTCTTCGTGCTGACAATCTATTGTATCTATCCCAATTTTATACTTTTCTTTCCACATCATATAAATCCCTCACTCTCCATATTACAATATGTATTTTCAATTCCATTTCCAGCGTACTTCCCAACATTATAAGTACTTTAATATAAATATCTTTCGGTAAATTTATTAAATTCCATAATAAAAAAAACACAGATTACTCCAAAAAGAAAGACTGCCAACATATAATCTCTGCAGTCCTTTTATATTATTTCCGTCACCCATACCGCTTAGTATTCGTTTATCTGCAGCCCAAGCCACTGCTTTTCCATGCCATTCGTTTATGTCAACTTCTATAAAAGGTGATGTTTTATATTATGATAAATCAGCGGTTATTTAGTTATATACAACTATTGATCCTATCGCAGTACAGGTATATTTTCAGCGTATGAAATTTTACCGTTTTCATTTTTCAGAAAAACTTAAAGTTATATATTTGTTCATCGGAAGTACTGTTAATTTCTTCTTCAATGTAAGTAATGGTGAACCGTGCGCTGTTATATCAATATAACCCGCCGGGCGAAACACGAGAACCGTCCCTATGTTTCACCCTCCCCATGTTTCTTCTGCCTTCCATCAAAGTCTATCCAGTAGTTTTCTCTCATAATTAATTCCGATACCGATACCAATTCATATCCCTTTTCCTTTAGGGAAGAAATTATTGTAGGCAGAACTTTGGAAGTATTTGCTGTATCATTATGGAGCAGAATGATTGAACCAGGCTTGACTTTTCCATTGATCCGGTTTACTATCTCTGCCTGACTTATACCAGGCTTCCAATCAAGTGAATCAACATCCCATTGTATGGTAAATAAATCCAGTTCCCTTGCAGCTCTAACCACGTTATTGTCATACTCTCCATAGGAAGGTCTGAATAAATCACACTTTTTGCCTGTGATTTCTTCTAAAACCTTTGTGCATTTTGTTATGTCATTTTTTATCTTTTGTATGTCAATTCCAGCCATTCTAGAGTGTGAATACGAATGGTTTGCTATATCATGCCCATCTTCCGATATTCTTCTGACAGAGTCTGGATATTTCTCCGCCCACGTACCAACAATAAAAAAAGTAGCCTTAACATTCTGTGCTTTGAGAGTATTAAGAATCTCCGGAATATCCTCATTACCCCATGCGCAGTCAAATGTTATAGATGCCTTTTTCTCGATATGGTCTACCGAGTATATCGGGATTTCGCGTTTTACCTCAAAGGCAGTAATATCCTTATCCGGTGAGTATAGTATAGCTGCAATGATTAATAAAGAAATGAAAATAGGAAAAGCAATTCTTACTCTTTTGTCCAGCTTGAAAACATAAAGTTTCATGATGTTAATTCTCCTATATCTTTTTACTATTCAATAATTATCATATTTTGAATATACAGATTTATGCAAAATATGATTTT
>JAAZCB010000832.1 GCA_012513545.1 Clostridiaceae bacterium | reverse complement strand
TCCTGAGGTACTTCCCTGTTTATATACATGGCCATTGAGTATGAAAGAACTATGAAAATAAAACCGTGGAGCACCTGAAGTGCAAGCACCAGGTAAATATTTTCTACAAATCCGAATAATAACCACCTTATTACTGCTATCAGTCCGGCTCCAAAAAGCGTAGGCTTAATTCCGATTTTCCGAATCACCCTGTCGCCCCATATAAGGAAAAAGACTTCACTTATTGCTGATAAAAATATCGCCCAACCAAGGAGTGCATTGTCTGCACCCATTTGGGTATAATATATACCAAAAAATGCATTATAAAAGGAAAGTGTTCCATGTATTGAAACAGTGAAAATCATTAGTAACATAAGCTCCCTGTTTTTAAACAGCTTAAATACTGATACTCTTTTACCTGCCGCCTGATGCCCTGCTACCTTCGGAAGCCTTAGTGAAGCCAGGAGGGTAAGTATTCCGATAGCAAAGGAAAATATAAATATGGCATTCATATTACGTTTTGCTACCTCTCCTGCAAAAACAGCTATCACAGCATAGCCAATTGTCCCTGAAAGCCTGACCGGCCCATACTTCCATCCTGTCGGAGTCATATATTCCAAAGTTATGGCATCGCTAATAGGGAATGTTGGGTTTTGAAAAAAAGCAAGCATCACCATAGCCAGCAAAATAAAGTAAAATTCTTCACTCAACCTGAACAACAGTATTATCAAGCTGCTGAACAAAAGCAGCAGACTTAACACACTGTTCTTGGTTTTAGCCCTATCACTGGCAACACCCCACAATGGTTGCGAAAAAAGTGCTACAATAGAGCCGGAAGCAGTAAGTATCCCTACCTGCGCACCGTTGTAGCCTATTCTATCCAGGTAAACCGGCATAAATATCCCGAAAACAGCAAGACTCATGTAGATTAGTGCATAGAACACCGGAAAAATGTACGGGTACTTCTGTGAATTATTGATTTTATGCAAGCTGATTTTCTCCTTAAACACCGTAGTATTGATGACTATTTATAAATTAATTATAATTTAGAGAGTGGAAAATAACAACCATATAGTTGTTTATAAATAATACTTTAGAAAATGGGCATAGTTTTTGATTCAACTTTTTTTATATTCAGACAAAACAAAAGTCAGAACCGTTTCATATCAAAACGGTATCTGACATGTGTAACAAAAAGTAATTTTATGGCTTTACGATTGTTTAAAAAAGTATAATAAATCTATTAATCCAACTTAGCATACCAACGATACATTTTCGGCAAGTTTTCATCATAAATAATTGTGCCGGTCCATGTAGCATTGTCCTGAAACACTTTTACCTGTTCACCAGGCTGAAGCTTCAATGCCGTTGCTTCTTCTAGAGGTATCGCCGGCTTGCTTGGACCAAGATAATTAAACATGCAATTTACTCCAAATTCCTTCATTGCGGTATCCTCCTTAAACATATCATAAATTTTCCAATTTTTTATAAGCCTGTTAGTATTATATCATAATATTTTAACAATTACAAAAAAAATATATACGGTATTTTTTCTTAATAATTAAATAAAGCATTCACTTTGATGTTTATGATAAAAAGTATTATATAATTCCACTTACCTTTAATATATAAATTACAATTTCACAGCTCAGCCTGTCTCACTTTCCAAAAGCACCATAACTTCTTCAAGTAAATTGCCGGTCAGCAAATTTTCCTTGTTTCCATAATAGTAGTTGCCATCAATCTTCAGAATACATCCTACCACATGAGGTTCTTCAATTATAGGCGAATCAATTGCTTTTTTTCCGTCCTTGAAGGCTGTCAAAGTATAATAGGCCTCATAATTCTCAAAATCCTCAGCCTTATACTCCACAACGCCATAACGCTCTTCAAGAGAATTGATTATGTCCCTGTTAACTTCACTCCAGCCCGCCTTTTCAAAACCTGTTTTATATGCAGTCTGATGAGACCAGTCCTCATCCCATATGTAAAAACCGCCGTATCCTGACAGATCCTTTTTTTCGGAAGCTGATGCCTTGATATAGTCTCGTAAGTCACAACCTCTCACCTTCATGTACGTGTAACTCTTGTCATTCTTATCCACATATACAAAATTTTCAGAAAGCAGGACATACCAAAGGGATACTTTTTCATCATTATAACCGAAATAGCCTATAACCTCTGAATTATTGGCTTCAGGAAACACTTCCTCTTCTTCTGCAGGAAAATAAACCTCACCCTCAAAAGTAACAGGTCCGTAACAATTGTCATTTGTTAAAGAGTGTGCAACCATTTCATATTCAGGTTTTGTTGAGGCTTTCCTTACTGCTGCTGCAACCATGACCCCAAAGGCTAATATCACAATAAAAACTACTGACACAATAATTGTAATTATCTTAGTTCTATGTTTTTTTATCTTCGTTAATGTTCCAGTATTATCTCCAAACCTTCTGGGGTTACGCAAAATTTTTATAGCCAGCTTAAAGGACACAATCATGATAAGAGCAACAACTAAACAAAATATTGCCAAATGAAGCTCAGGGTCAGGCATCCTTTCCATAAAACCGTATGAAATAAAGGCCTCATAATCAATTTCTTCAAGTTTTTGAATATTTTCATACCCATAATTCATTGAAATGAAAGATGTTATTATCCCGTAAGAAAACCTTGCTAATGCCGCAGCACCCATCCACATCCACCTCAACGATGCTTTTCCAATGAAACATACAGGGAAAAAGAGATATAAAGTTCCAATTACCAGTAAAATGTCATAAAAATAATTAGTTGCATTCTGATAATTAAAGGCAGATATATCAAACATTCCACCACTTCCAAGGGAGAGCATTACAAAAAGGAATAACTTTCCAGCTAGTAAAAAAACTATGTATGAAAATATACCGATAACTCCATACAAAATGTAGGAGTATGTCACTTTCATATTTATACCAAAAGCCATACTAGCTGCCAAACTATCGTTTTTCCCAAAGGAGGACCTTATTAAAACATATGCAATTAACGCCCCCCAAAAAACACCGCTTGTAGAACTATATACGTTCGACATACTTATTGACACTACAAATCCAAATATAAAACCGTTTATTATGTCCTTTGTGTCAATTTTCCCAAGATATCTGAATATCCTCAATGTATTAATAATCTTCTTCATAATTTCCTCCACTAATTAATACTATCCTGCTGCTTAAAGCAAAAGTTCTGAATGAAACTAATATGAGAATATATAAATTACTATGACGAAAAGCTATTTTCTTAGAATGCTGCACATTATCTCTTCTACGGTAGGAAGTACCCCGTTAATACAATACTCATCACGCAGCGTTTCCTTTTCTTCAGTTAACAATATTTTTCCATTGTCCATTATCGCAATATAATCAGCTATTTTGTCAAGATCACTTGTAATATGTGTTGAGAATAATACGGTATGCTCTTCATTTTCCATGAACTCCTGCAGCATATCCAGCATTTCTGCTCTTGATACCGGGTCAACTTCACTTGTAGGCTCATCAAGCACAAGAATTTCAGGCCTTCTTGCAAGTGCAAGAATAAGTAAAAGCTTTTTTTGCATTCCTGAAGAATAATTCTTTACTTTTTCTTTTCCATCCAATTTAAACAACCGCATTTTGCTTTGATATAACTCCATATTAAACGATGGCTCCATCATTTTCATAACTTCTGCTAAAACATCCGGTTTTACCGCCAATGAAAAATTTGGTTCATCAAAAACAAACACAGCCCTTTTTCTGATTTCGACAGCATTTTCCTCTAAGGGTATTCCGTCTATTATAATGTTTCCGGAGGTATAAACCTTTGCTCCTGCCAGCAGACGAATCAGTGTCGTTTTCCCTGAACCGTTTCTGCCGACCAATCCGGTAATGCATCCTTTCTTTACTTCAAAATCCAGGTTCTCCATTTCAAAGTTTCCCTGAACCAAATGAATATTACTGCATACAATTGCGCTTTCCTGCATTCTGTCTCCCCCCTCTTTAATAACTCAAATTCTTTGCCTGTACAACTCATCTAATATTTTGTCTATTTCTTCTCTGCTTACCCCCACACTATCTGCATATGTTTTTATGTCGGAGATCTGATCTCTAATCAACTCCAGATGCTTTTTCCTGACACTGTCATAATCCAGCTTTGCTACGAAAATACCTTTTCCGGGTTGACTTATCAAAACGCCTTCCTCACATAGGTCTTCATATGCACGTTTTGTTGTAATTACACCTACTTTAAGCTCCCTTGCCATAGAACGAATGGAAGGAAGCATAGTACCGGAAGCAAGTTCTCCTGATAAAAT
>JAAZCB010000077.1 GCA_012513545.1 Clostridiaceae bacterium | reverse complement strand
CAGCTGCAGACGCTGTAACAGGATGGCTGGAAGCAGGCGGAGCCGCAACTTGGCTTATCGCGTTGGTGGTTGAAGGTATACTGGCAGGTGTGGGCAGCATACTTGTTTTTGTACCCCAAATAATGATACTGTTTTTGTTTCTTTCAATATTGGAAGACAGTGGTTATATGGCCAGGGCAGCATTTGTTATGGACCGGCTGCTCAGAAAGCTGGGCCTTACAGGAAAATCCTTCATACCAATGATTATGGGATTTGGCTGTAGTGTGCCTGGGGTTATGGCGGCAAGGACACTTGAAAATGAAAAGGACAGAAAACTCACAATTATTCTCACACCCTTTATGTCCTGTGGAGCCAGATTACCTATTTACGCATTGTTTTCAGCAGCCTTTTTTGCACAGAACCAGAGTCTGGTCATTTTCTCTGTATATTTACTGGGTATTGCAGTTGCTGTATTATCGGGTATAATATTAAAGAAGACAGTTTTAAAGGGTGAAGCTGCTCCATTTGTGATGGAACTTCCTCCATACAGGTTACCTACATTAAAAGGGCTTATTATCCACATGTGGGACAGGGGAAAGGGCTTTATAAGGAAAGCCGGTACGGTTATATTTGCAGCCTCGGTAATAATATGGTTTTGCCAGAATTTCAGTTTATCGTTGCAGATGGTGGAAAATCCTGAGGAAAGTATATTTGGGGTTATAGGAACCTTGATTTCGCCTTTGTTTGCTCCCCTTGGCTTCGGTGATTGGGAATCTTCAGTTGCTATACTTACAGGGGTAGTTGCAAAGGAAGTGGTAGTGTCTACAATGGGAATCCTATATGGTGTGGGTGAAGCAGGGGAGGACTCTGTGGAGCTGGCAACAGCACTTCAGACTGTATTTACACCTTTGAGAGCCTATTCTTTCATGGCTTTTACACTTCTTTACATGCCATGTATTGCTGCTTTTGGTGCAATAAAAAGGGAAATGAATTCCTGGAGATGGACCTTGTTTGCTGTAGGTTACCAGACGGGTGTTGCCTGGATAGTTGCTTTTCTGATATTTCAGGTTGGAACCCTGTTAGGGCATTAATAAATATCATGAAAAGGTTGGTTTAAATGGTTAAACAAATTTCTGATTTAAAGGAACACTTAAAAAACAACAGTTATAAACTGACGGGACAAAGACTGGCCGTACTAAGGCTACTTGCCGAAAACAGCAGCAGGCACCTTAATGCAGAAGAGATTCACAGGCTGCTCTCTGAAAAGGAGTCCGGTGTCGGTATAGCAACCGTTTACAGGACATTATCCTTATTGGAGAAGCTTAAATTTATAACAAGGATACACCTCGACGACGGTTGCATCCGGTACCAGATTTCAGACCCGGAGGAAAAGCATGACCACCACCACCTTATATGCGAGTGCTGCGGAGATGTTATAGATATACAGGAGGATCTGCTGGATTCTTTAGAAAAGCAGGTGCTCAAAGAAAATGGATTTAAGGTTAGCAACCATAGTGTAAAGCTTTATGGTATTTGCAAAAAGTGTTCCCATAAACAAAAGGAGTAAAAGAAAGAAGGGATAATATGATTAATTGGATTATCGGCGGAGTTATAATACTTGTAACAATTCTTATTGTAGCCAGGTCACTTATCAGACTCAAAGAAGGGAAAAGCGGGTGTAATTGTGATGGCTGCAGCTTGGAACACTGCAGTAAAAAGTCAAAGTAGGTAAAATTTTATCTTTGTAATGATAATGAATATCATAATCAAAATATGATGCGGTTGGAAGTGACGGTCTGTTAAGTAATACACTGCTTAAGGTGCTAAGGCTGCTCAAGGCTTAGTAAGAAGAAACCATATGCTTATGAGGTTTTAAATGTCATTCTAATAGTTGAGCCGAAAGCAGCTGAATGCATGCCTTTATACCAGACCTAGGAGCCTTGCGGAATTTGCAACAATGAAACATATGATAATTCCCGTAATTGTTGGTATCAGATATGAAACCAGTGTCCATTTCCAGCTTTGTGTTTCCTTTTTTATTGTCAGGCATGTGGTTGCACAAGGCCAGTGCATAAGTGAAAAAAGCATGACACAAACTGCGGTAAGCCAGGTCCATCCGTTTGATATAAGAAGAGATCTCAGCTCACTAAGACTATTAAGCTCATGGAGACTTCCGGTAGCCATATAACTCATGATAATTATGGGAACAACAATTTCATTTGCCGGAAAACCTAAAATGAAAGCCATTAGAATGTAACCATCCAAACCAAGCATATTTGCAAACGGGTCAAGAAAGTTTGCACAATAGGTCAGAAGACTCAAGTCGCCTACCTGGAGGTTTGCCATAATCCATATAACCATCCCTGAAGGAGCTGCTACCAGGACGGCGCGACCCAATACAAACAGGGTCCTGTCAAATATTGACCTGACGATCACTTTGCCTATCTGAGGCTTCCGGTATGGAGGCAGTTCAAGGGTAAAGGAAGATGGAAGCCCTTTTAGTATTGTCTTCGAAAGGATTTTTGAGATTATCAATGTCATTATGACACCAAGAACAATAACTCCAGTCAGCAGCAGAGTCGATAATATTGATTGTAATGGCCCTTTGGCAAAGCCGGCAAAAAACATGGTGATAATGGCAATAAGAGTAGGAAAACGTCCATTGCAGGGCACAAAATTGTTTGTGATTGTTGCAATAAGCCTTTCCCTGGGGGAGTCAATAATCCTGCAGCCGACAACACCTGCTGCATTACAGCCGAAGCCCATGCACATGGTCAAACTGAAAATGTAAAGACTAAAACGACGCTATAAGAAGCTCCATTGGAAGTCTAATACGTCGTCATTTATAGAAATGTAATCAATAAGAGATCTGACAAGAAGTCGTTGTTCATCAAGTGTTCCTTTTGTAAATACATATTTTGAATGTGAAAACATATCTCTGACCTCTTCAATACTAACCTTAGTTTTTGTATCATCGGGAGTCCTCGAAAGTGTATCCCGTTCTTTTTTGAGGTTATCTATTCTTTCGGAAATCTGATCTATTGTAAGATTTCCGACTTGATATAGGTCTAAAATTCTATTGATTTGTCTGTCAATTTCACTAATGCGTTGATTGATTGCATCAGGGTCGGGTAAAGGTTCCTTATCTTCCTCTTTTATGAAAAAGGTTTTATCGAAATCAAAGTTTAAGATTTCATCCCGTACCAATTTATCAAGTTCCTTTATTGACCATTTTTTATTTTTGCAATTGGGATCTTTGATTTTTCTCTTGTCTGTTTTTCCACGAGAATAGCATGTATAAAAACCATGATTACCACAAAAACCTGCACCGCACATACCACAAATCAGAAGACCAGTAAGCAGATTATTCGATCTAAAAGGATTTTTTTGAGGCGTAGTTTTTGAGTTTTCTCTATCAGAGCTATTGAGGAGCCTCTGAGCTGAAAAAAAGGTTTCTTCTGAAATAATCGGTTTGTGGTTTCCATTATATTCAACGCCTTTAAATTTTACTTTTCCAATATAGGTAGAGTTTCTAAGAATATTTAAAACAAGGGTATGGCTTTTCCAATTGCCGTACTTATTTGTATAATGCTCACTCATATAGGCTCTTATAGAATTAATGCTTTGACCTTTTAGAAATCTTTCAAATACCTCTCTTACTTGCATGGCCTCATACTCATTTACAACCAGATTACCATCAACGTAATTGTACCCTGTTGGTGGTGTTGGGCCTCCATGATAATAACCGTTTTTTGCACGGCCGATTCTTCCCATAGTAAACCTTTCTGTGATTTGGTCTTTTTCCAGTTGTGCAAATACGGACAAAATCCCAATCATTGCACGGCCAAATGGGGTAGAGGTATCGAAATTTTCGCTCATAGAAACGAAGTCTATATTTTTTTTTAGAAATTCATCTTCAATTAAGGTTAGTGTATCTTTTTGAGATCTGCTTAATCGGTCAAGTTTATAAACGACAACCATGTCAATAAATTTCTGGTCAATGTCATTCAACACTTGCTTTAAAGCTGGTCGGTTTGTATTTCCACCGGAATATCCGGCATCGGTATAGAATTTATAAACATGCCAGTCTTTTGCTTTGCAATATGCTTTTAGACGCTCTGTTTGTTCTTCTATACTATAGTTTTCTATTTGGTTATCGGTACTAACCCTAACATAACAAGCAACTCTTTTCATTATAATCTCCTGCATAATTAAGGTTTCAAAGCCGGAACAGTTTTATTTAGAGTTGTACAGCTTTGAGCTAAAAAAATTATGCCTTAACCTTTTCGTACCTGGCTAGAATCTGGTAGGCTACTATAGTTCTGTCATTAATAGGTACTTTGTAACCTTTCATAGATTCTCTAGTTTCTCCATTGGCAAGATGATGTGTTATTCTTATGGTAGAATTATTTGATGATTTTTTCTCCATATGTAGCACCTCCCCTTTACTAAATGTTATGTTAGATTGTTTGTACTTATTGCATATTAAAGATAGAAAAACTATAAATCGGATTTTACAGATAACCAGTCTTCAAGAGATTTCTTGGGAATCAGTATTTTTCTTCCGATTCTTACATTAGGTATTTGTTGATTTTGAATAAGTTCATAAGCTTTATTCATTCCAATATTTAAAAGTTTAGCAGTTTCATTAACTGTATAAACTAACTTTTCCATTTCATTAACCTCACTTAGATAAAGTTTTATATATAACTGTACGCCCAGTTCCCCAACCGGGCATACAGTGAGTTTTCAGATTTAAGATTAGTCTTACGTTCATTCGGCCGCCGCGTCAGGTATGCTCTTTTCACGTCCCACACCTAGGAATGCTTTGGATAGCAATATATGCTCATAGGGATTATTCCTCCGGTTTCTCAAGCCGGCTCGTAGAAATCTGAATCAGCTCCGCAACTTGTGCCATGCCTAACCCAGAGAGAAGTATCTAATCAAACTTGAGGTGACTTTACATTTTATTATAGCACCGCTCGCTCATATGAGGTCATGGCGTGTTCCCTTTTGTTGGATCAACGTATCCAAAACACTTCGCTATTTAGTTTTTGTAAAAATTAAACATAAAGTCTTACAATATTAAATAATGTTTAATCAACTTAAAACTATTATAAGTAAATTTAATTTACATGTCAATAACAATTACCAGAATTAAGACAAAAAGAACGCCATATGGTGTGTGGCGTTCTTGTGGTGTAAATATAATTTACTTATGTTTCATATCTTCAAGTGCTCCTAAATAATTGATGCTTCTGCATAATAGATAGTCGATACTTACTCCAAAGTAGTCTGCAATCTTTTCGATAATATCAAGTGATGGTTTGCTTATACCTTTTTCATAATTCGATACCTGAGCTCTATTGAGATCAAGATAGGAGGCTAAATCGGACTGAGAAATATTATAGATTGTTCGTAATTCTTTTAATCTGATAGAAAAGGATTCCTTTGTTTTATCTTCTCTTTTTTTGGCGAGAAGTAGTGATTTTACTGCGGATTCAACTCTTAATATTAGCTCATCGAAGTTTCCGGAATTCTTTTCTACATAATCTTGAATATCTGTTTCTCTAACTAAAGTGATTCCTGGAAGTTTTACCTGTCCAGTCAATAAAATAATATAGATACTTTGATTGAATTTTCTTATCTCTTGCACTAATTGTTGACCATTCATTTCATCAATAATAAAATCTAAAATTGCAATATCAAATCTGCTTCCTTTAATACCTTTCAATGCGTCTTTGGAATTTGAAAAGCAACTGATTTCATAATGATTAAGTTTTTCTTTTATTATTTCCAAAAATATAGGATCATCATCAACAATTGCAATTTTGATTTTTTTCATTAAGCATTACTCCTAATAGGTATTTTTATTACAAATTCTGTTGCATTAGCTATGTTTGAGTTTAAAATGATATTGCCTTTAAATTTGCTACGTATATGTATTTGTGAAATGTATAAGCCTAATCCGCTACCGTTTCTGCCCTTAGTTGTTATCATTTCGTAAAATAAACGTTTTGAAACTTCCTCACTAATTCCTATGCCAAAATCTTTGATAGAAAAAATTATATTTTCGTCTTCTTTAGCTATTCTAAATTCAATTATTCCAGCTTTTCCTTCATAGGCATCAATTGAGTTATCAATCAAGTTAATAATTGCCTGAATAAGATAATTAATTTCTCCATATAACTCATAACAGTTAGGTATATCAAATATATATTTAATGCTACATTTGTTTTCTTTTAGCCTATTTTCCACAAGTATAGAAATTCGGTGTACTAAAGTATCAATTGTAAAGAAAGCAATTTCGCTTTCAGAATAAACATAATCTCTGATAGTGTTAATTACATCACCAATGTAGTTTAAATATTCTTCAATTCTAGAATACCATAAATTGATATCTTTGAGAATGTTTAAAATATCTTTTGCGGCCACATCGTTATTTAACGATGATAATTTGTCAGAAACTTGATTGAGTTTATTCACAATAATATCATTTGCCCCACTGCAACCCATTAAGGGTGTTTTCAGGTTATGCACTATACCACTTAGAAGAGTTACCATGTTGGTGGACTTTTCCATTTCTACAAAAATATCTTGATTCTTTTTTATTTCCAAGTTTTTTTCCTGAAGATCTTTATTAATTTCTTCAAGTTCATTAGTTACTGTATTTATAAGATTGTTAAGAACTTTTATTATCTCTGTTTCCTTTCCGTCAACGAAGTTTTCCATATTAATCTTAACGGGTTGTTTATAGTTTGCACATGTTTCGCGTTTTGGATTCACTTTGTCTATAGTGTTTTCTGAAAGCCCAAGAATAGTGGTAGTAATATTAAGTAATAAATTATCTGGATTGTTATAATAATATTCTCCATATGTAAAGTAACCTGAAACATTGGCAATATCTTTTAGTGGTAATAACTCGACATCTATTTTTTCTTGCATGTAAACTTTACGGGCAGTACAGGAATATATAAAAATGCTCTCCAAATTTACTTTGTTAATTGATTCCATAATTTGAGTTGAGCGTTCAATTAACATATCAATATTACCAAATCCAAAAGTGACCTTGTCTCCTTCATCTACATTTCCTATAAAACCTAAAGAATCATCTCTATAATCATAAAAAGCAACCCTAGCAATTTTAAGATTATTCTTATGGATTATTAATGGAAACTCTGTTGCGGATTTTGGAAGCCTGCTAGTTACATCATAACCAAGGTATTTTCGGTAAATCTCTTTTGCAGGAATATTATCAATTGTATATACACGATTGCCAACTGCTTTTGTAACAGTCATAATTTTACCTATTGGCTGCCAGCACATACTATAATTATTGTACACTTCTAAAGCTGAACTATTTAATGATACAGCAACTATGCCATTATTTGAGATATTATCTTCGTTAAAAATATAAGTATCTATCATATAACCATTATCGCCAGCTCTTCCACCGGCAACAGGTATATTAGATGATACACTGTCAATTCCTTTTAATATATCACTGCCATTAGTATTTAATCCATCTGAAAAAAGAATGATTAACTTTGTGTTTTCAGTAAGAATTTCTTTGCATAAATTAATACCTAAATCAAAGCTGTTTCCGCAATTGTTTAAGAATACACTTTTTAAAGTTGTACTATTAAATATACTAAAAGAAATAATAGTTTTATTCAGACTTACTTTACAGTCAATAATTTCTCCTGAAGTTGTAGTGCCTATAATTTTTGAATTTGAAACAAGTCCCTTTACTTCGGAAGCTATTTTTTGAAGATGCGACTTTTCGCAAATACCAGAAAAAATTTGTACTAAAACCTCGTTTTTATTAACATTAATTTTATGAGTATCTATAAAGTTCTTTAAACTCTCATAGCTCTCGTATATAGTATTAAAAGTTTTCATATTAGGATGCGTGCTCCTTAATATACTTAATAAACTCGTTTAAAAGATTGTCATTTACACATGCTATAAAATCATAAATATATTTAGGATTATAAATACAGTCATCTAATGATTTACCATCTAGAGAGGTTACGTTACAATTTGTAGCTTTCAATAGGGAATAGGGGATTAAATTAAAACCATCACTTCCAACAATCTTATTGCCTCTAGTGTGATTCCTTGCTTCAACCATTACATGGGCTATTCCTCTACAAGAAGCAACATAACAAAGTTCCATTCCGGTGATATCATGTGAAAAACAATGTTTTACATTATTAAGAACACTGTGGTCAATTTTTTGGGCTACGACACTTCTCATTCCATATCCATCTCTTATTATAACGGAGGAATTAGGTAATCTAAGATCTCTATAGTTGTTTTCGATAGGTCTTAATTCAGTTAGATTTTTATTGTAAATTAAATTTACAGCATTCTCTTTTATATCAAACAAAAAACCATTTGGGACATAGTATGCCCGATTTTTGAATGTGAAGTATATATCATTGGACTTCAATCCTCTGATAAAACAATTTTTTAAATCTTTAAATTTTACGTCTTTAGTCTTTTCTGAATAAGTGATCATAAAACATGGATCTCCAATGTTTAAATCAGCACTTCTTGAACCGTCAACAGGGTCGATATACAAGTTGAATGAACCATTTGAATTTGTATTAATGTAATCTTCCATGTAAACATTTGCGTTTTCATATATGTATGTATAATTGTTTTTTATGTAGTTTATGATTAGTTCTTTAGTGAATTTATCAATTTTATGTTCAGATTTAACATCACCAATCGAATCAGCGTATTCAATGGTAAAGTTGTTGTTGATTATTTTGCTTTTATAAAACTCTGAATAGCCTATTGAGACTTCATCAGAAAGCTGTTTTGCAAATTGTAAAAAGTTTAATTCATGCATTTTGTATTGCTCCTTTTGTTGAATATAATTTACTATATTATAACATAGTTTATTATTTTGGAAGCAATATTTTGTGCAAATAAATTCTTGTTTATTTTAAAACCATTTGGTTTTAATTGGCAAGGTGCTTTTGCTAACATGTGATGTACTGAATTTGTTATAAATAATTGATATTACCTTCCGCCTGCTGCATATAGCGAACCTGGGTTAATATCTAACACAATTCTATTGGGTTCAACTAATGATTCTTCATGTTGACATTCCCACTTATCGTTTTCTTTTACGCCTTGGATTGCATTGCCGTCATCGATTATATCACCCTTATCAAAGATATAGTATCCGGCGTTGTAAATAACTCTCGCAATCTCATTTGGATCTAGTTCTTTAAAGTGACATTGGATATCAGGAAGTCCAAATGTATGAAGTCCTAAAGTATCCATTAACATATCTTCAGAATTTTGAATGTTAAATAAACGGACCTGTAGGGCTCCGGCAAGATGTTCTCCCAGATTAACCCTATTTATAAAGTCAGT
>JAAZCB010000831.1 GCA_012513545.1 Clostridiaceae bacterium | reverse complement strand
TTTTTTCTTTTTATGTCTGCTTTTCTGCTTTTTTTTTCATTTTATTAATATATTGTTCCCTTAAATATATGTTTTTACCAACAAAGGTTTCGAAATTTGCATTAAGCTGGTAATATAAAACTTACCATCACAATCATCAATACTAAATCAAGTTTTCAGGATTCAGGCATACAAGCTCCTCTAATACAAAAATGCCGTCCTTCCTTACCAATACATCATCGAAATAGATTTCTCCGCCGCCGTATTCAGGCCTTTGGATGAAGACAAGATCCCAGTGGATGGCGGATTTGTTTCCGTTATTACACTCGTCATAACAGCTTCCCGGAGTAAAATGTATGCTTCCCTTGATTTTTTCATCAAAGAGGGTGTCCTTCATGGGCTTTTCAATAAACGGGTTAACGCCGATGGCGAATTCTCCGACATACCTTGCACCTTCATCGGTGTCGAAAATCATGTTAATTCTTTCAGTATCATTTGCAGAAGCGTTTATAATTTTACCGTCTTTAAATTCAAGACGTATATTTTCAAAAGTAGCTCCCTGATAAACTGCCGGTGTATTGTAGGTTATAACACCGTTTACAGAATTCTTGACCGGTGCCGTGAATACCTCTCCGTCAGGGATGTTCAGCTGTCCGGCACACTTTATTGCAGGAAGGCCTTCAATTGAGAAGGAAAGGTCGGTGTCTTTTCCGGTAATTCTGACCTTTTTTGTCTTTTCCATTATTTTTACAAGATTGTCCATGGCTTTTGACATTTTGGAATAATCAAGGTTACATACCTTGAAATAGAAATCCTCAAAATATTCTGTTGCCATATCTGCAAGCTGTGCCATGGAATTGTTTGGATACCTAAGTATGCACCATCTTGTATGCTTTACCCGCAAGTCTATGTGAAGAGGCTTCATGTAGTGCTCCATGTACAGTTTCATTTTTTCCTGGGGAACGGCTCCAAGCTCGCTTACGTTTTCACCCGACCTGACACCGATATAGGCGTTCATGTCCTTCATCCGGGCAATTTCATAGGCTGCAATATCCTTCATTTGCTGTTTGGTGCACCCGTTCAGCAGCACCCTTATAAGTTCAGGATTTTTTATTGTTAAATAAGGAATACCGCCTGCTTTATACGCCTGCTTTACCAGTTCTTTTGCTAGAGGCATGTCGGTGCCTATGGCTTCGATAAGTATTTTTTCACCTGGCTTTAAGGCTATGGAATAATTAATAAGATTTTTTGCAAGTGTCTCTATACGAGGATCTTTCATATCAATGCCTCCAGTTCGGTTAATATTTTATCAAATACGTTCATTGCGTCCTGTACTGGTTTTGGTGTATACAGGTCTACTCCTGTATTTTTCAAGAGCTCAAGCGGATAGTTTGAGCCACCGCTTTTTAAGAAGCCGGTATAACGGTCTACTGCGGGTTTTCCTTCGTTGAGGATCATGTTTGCAATAGCTGTCGCTGATGAGAAGCCTGTAGCATACTTATATACGTAAAAGCTTGTGTAAAAGTGGGGAATTCTTGCCCATTCGATGCTTATGTCATTATCTACTACCACTTCGGCTTCAAAATACTTTTTATTGAGATCCATGTATATGCCGCTGAGAACATCGGACGTCAGGGCTTCACCAGCCTGGTATTTTGCATGGATGATCTTTTCAAACTCTGCAAACATAACCTGCCTGAAAATAGTGCCTCGGAACTGCTCAAGGTAATGATTCAAGAGGTATGCTTTTTCTGTTTTATTGGTGGTATTCTTAAGCAAGTGCTGCATTAAAAGGGTTTCGTTTACAGTTGATGCCACTTCGGCTACGAAAATTTTATACTCAGAGTAAATATATGGCTGTGTCCTGTTTGTGTAGAAAGAGTGCAGCGCATGACCCATTTCGTGAGCTATTGTAAAGACGTCATTTATTGTTCCCTGGTAGTTCAGAAGAACATAGGGATGAGTCTGGTAGGCACCCCAGGAGTAAGCCCCGCTTGTCTTTCCCTGGTTTTCATATACATCCACCCAGCCCGAGGAAAAGCCCTGCTTCAGGTAGCTTAAGTATTCGTCTCCAAGAGGCTTCATACCTTCCTCTACGAGTTTTATTGCTTCTTCATAGGGCAGGTTCTTATTGAGCTCCTCAACCATTGGTACATACAGGTCGTACATATGGAGTTCCTCAAGACCCAGGGCCTTTTTGCGCAGTTTCAGATACCTGTGAAGAAGATGAAGGTTATTATTTACAGTATCTATCAGATTATCATATACATCAATACCTATATTGTCGGAATCAAGGGAAGCTTCAAGAGAGGAGCGATATTTGCCGGCAGCAGAATAGAACCTGGCAGCCTTAACATTGGCTGTGAGGGAAGCTCCAAGGGTGTTCCTGAGCTTGTTGTAGGTGCTGTATAAGGCTCCAAAGGCATCTTTTCTTACCCTTCTGTCCCTGCTCTCAAGAAATTTTGAGTATCTTCCCTTTGTCAGCTCTACTTCTTCGCCATTCTCATCCCTGATTACCGGAAATTTTATATCCGCGTTGTTAAGCATGGTGAATATATCTCTCGCGGCACCTGAAACTTCAGAGGATAAGGCCAGCAATTCCTCTTCCTTTTCGGATAATATGTGCTCCTTTTGTCTTAATATTTCATCAAGCATATGCCTGTAAACCGAAAGAGAACTGTTTGATGAAATATATTTTTTGAGAACCTCCTCAGGCATTGAAATTATTTCGGGTACAATAAAAGAACACGCGGCGTAGACCTCTGTCATTAGTACTGAAGCTCTGTCTGCCAGAGCCTGGTAAACTGAATTGCCGTTGTCCTCGTCCCTTTTCATGCGTGCATATACAAATACCTTTTCAATCAGCGACATAAGCTCATTACGAAGCTCCAGGCAGCTTAAAAGGTTTTCTGCGCTTTCTGAAAGAGTTCCTCTGAAGGTGATAATCCTTTCGCCATTCCCTCGGACCTTTTTAAAGTCCTCTTCCCATTTATCGACGCTTTGATATATATCCTCCAGCTTCCATTTGTATTTCTGGGGTATTTCATCTCTTTTGGGAAGTGAATTTGTTTTTGATTCAAGCATGTTAAGTAAGCCTCCTTTGTATTATAAGAGTGGTAAAAGGTTATAACTCAGTGTATTTGTTATGCTTTCCCCTGCACAGATCAACAGGATATTTTTCATTGTTTTTTCGAACCTTTTCAAGAATTGTCCGGTTCAGGTCAATTCCGAGATCATTTGAAAGCAGAAGGAGATAGGAAGCAATATCGGCTATTTCTTCCTTCACTTCATCAAGCTTGTTGGAATTAAGGTACTCTTGTACCTCCTGATCATTGCGCCACTGGAAATGTTCCATAAGCTCAGCTGCTTCTATGGCAATAGAAACAGACAGGTTCCTTGGTGTGTGAAACTTGCTCCAGTCACGTTCAGTTCTAAATTCCAGAAGAGAATTCAATGCCTGCGTTAAATCTAGACCGTTCATATATAATGTCTGTCCTCCGTTTTTATAATGTACTTATTATATCTTAACATACTGAAATTTCCAAGGTACTAATAGTATTTATGTGTTAATGCAAAAAAATACCTTCCTAATTTAAATTAAGAAGGCGGAAAAAAGTGATAGGGGAGTTACTCAAGCTTTTTTAGAACTTTATATAACATCACTGCAGCTTCAGCCCTCGTGGCAAATTCTCCTGGGGCAATCTGCGTGCTGCTTTTTCCGTTTATGATTTTTTCTCCATTCAGGGAAGCAAGGCTTGAAAGCGCGTAGGAGGATATGAGCTTTTTATCGGAGAAACCATTTAGTATTGAATCGCTATAGTAGGGTAAGGGGTTATCGACAGCCTTGAAGGACTTAACTATTATAACGGCAATGTCTTCCCGGCGGATAGGTTCATTAGGATTAAAATTATTATCCCCTGTACCTGAGACAATACCCATGTTTTTGGCGGTCATTACGCTTTTATAGAACCAGTGGTTCGGTAAAACATCTTTAAAAGTGCCCACGGGCGTTCTGTCAATACCGAATACTTTTATAACAAGACTTATAAACTCAGCCCTGGTTATCTTATCATTTGGAGCAAAAATGCCCATTTCTTCAGAACGTCCTTTTATTATACCTTTTGCGGCAAGATCTTCTATTGCGGTTTTTGCCCATGGAACGCCGGAAAGGTCATTAAAAGAGTTGGCTGGAGAAGTTTCTATTGAGACCATGTTTGTATAGTCTGTACCAGCAACGCTGTTGAAGGCTTTAACCCTGTAAAAATATACTGAACCTGCAGCTGTGCTGATATCTGTGTAGGCTTGAATATTCCGGCCTACGCGTGCTATTTCAATAAAATCATCCTTTACCGACTTGCGCTCTATAATAAAGCCTTCCTCATCCACGGAATTATCCTTCCATTGAAGCACGACATGCGAGGGTGAAGATATATTAACCTTAAGGTCGGAAGGAGGAGGGGGGAGTTTCATAAATACCTCAATTTCACTGCTGCTGTATTCAAGGTTATTTGATGTGCTATAGGCTTTTACTCTGAAAAAATAAGTGGTACCTGAATTCAAACCTTTTACCTTGTAACTGGTTGAATTTGCTCCAATAGAGGCTATTTCAGACCAGGTTCCGGTCAGACCTGTTTTCCTTTCAATTTTATAGCCAGTTTCCATGTTTGATTTATCCTCCCAGCTCAAGGTCAATTCTGTAAGGGAGGTAACTGAATATTTCAGGTTGTATGGAGCATTAATATTCAATTCCTCTGCATTTGCCTCATTCGAGTACGAGGAGGAATTGTCCTGTGTAACTGCTTTTATTCTGTAGGTGTAGGTAATATCAGGATTCAAATTGGAATTAAACCAACTGGTAGAATCCGAGTCCAGAGTTTTTATAACGGAGTATTCGCCATTTCCGGCTTTTCTTTCTATAACCAGTTCGCAATCTTCAGGATAACTGTCCAGCCATGTCAGATATACAAGGCCTGGAGTATACCACACTGCCTTAAGTTCAGAGGGAGCCTTAAGCTTTGTCAGGACGCTTTTACCTGGCTCCTCCTTCGGATAAGGGGCTGAGAATATGTTGTTGCCCAGAACATTTTTAACCCTGTAATAATACTGTTTATTCTGGGAAAGCTTTTTATCAGTGTAACTGGAAAAGCCTGCTTCCAGTTCGGCTAAAACTTTCCAGGGTTCATTCTCTTCCGACTTTCGTTCAATAAGGGTTCTATAAGCGGCATAGTTGTCATATTCCCAGGAAAGGTCAACTTGGGTGTCCGATATGGGTGTAGCAGTTAAAATGGCAGGGGGGTCCTTTATTGAGGATGTTGAACAGGAAACTTCGTTAGAGTAGCTTTTGGCATTTCCAAAGGGATTAAAGGAAATAACCCTGTAAGTGTATCTATCCTGGCTGTTTACGCTTCCATCACTGAAGGAAGTGACATTTGCCAAAGTTCTTCCTATTTCTAAAAAGTCCTGGGAATTAATTTTACGCTCAATAATAAAACCTGACTCATTGTCGGAATCGTCTTCCCAATTTATAGTGATTTTGGTAGGTTTGGTAATATCCAGCGTGAGTTCGCGGGCAGGAGACGGCGGTACGGTTTTTATTTGATAAGAGGCTGTAGAGGCAGTGTTGTCGTCCGGGTCGAAGGCAGTTACCCTGTAAGAATATGTGTGGTTCAACAGAATACCTTCTGCATCGGAATAGGACGATATATTTCTGTCCACTGTGTCAAGCAAAATATAACCTCCGCTTTCGCCTTTTCTTTCAATATTTAGCCTGAAATCACCGGCTTTTGGATTTGTCCATGACAGGTCTATTCTTCCAGGACTAACAGGTACACACTTAAGGTTTGAAGGTGCTGACAGCTTTGTTACCGGCTTTGATATGTTACTATAGCCCTTATGTTTCTCATTGTCAACAGCAAGCCTGTACCTGTAGGTCGCCTGTTCCGAGGGCTTGTCTTTTATTTTGACTGTGTCTTCATCTATTTTGGTTTTTATAACATCCCAGAGACCCCAGGAGTCATTAAGATACTTTGATCTTTCAAGGGAGAAGTACACGATATCAGAGGTTTTGTCCCATGTAATACTGGTAGTTCCATTCTCTATTACAGCTTGGATTTCAGGTATATCCAGGTTGGTAACCGTAATCTCCTCTGATAAAGAGGAAGAATGACCTTTGTTGTCCCTTGACATTAGGAAGTAGCGTGCACTGTCGCCTGACTCAAGAGACGGATCAATGAAGGTAACTGTATTTGAGTCGGTATAGGTTGAGGCAATTTGCTCTCCTTCTGCATTGTAGATTGAAGTACCTTTGACAGCCAGAGAGTTGTTTACCCATGTAAGCGTGACTACATTATTGTTTATGTCAAGGTGTGCATTAGCAAAGGAAGGACTCTTCATTTGAGTAGTTGTAACTGTTTGAGAAGCAGCACCTATGGCTTTCCCGGACGGGTTAACTGCCGTGACCGTATAATTGTATGAGGTTTGAGGTATCAGTTCTGTGTCCTCAAAACTCAAATAATTACGCGTAGAGTCAACATTTATACTGGAAATAACATAAGTATCTCTTGAAATATTGTAATATACAGCATTTGCCACAGAGGTCCAGCTTAAGTTTATCTGGGTGTCTGAATTAAGTACAGCAGTATTTGCGTCAAGAGACAAAGCCTTGACGGTTAGACTTGTGCAAAATGCCACAGCAAGTATGAGAGCAACATATGCCGTAATGTAACATAATTGTTTTGCTGCCTTCATGGCTATCCTCCCGGATTAACAGAGCAGTTGAAATTACAGAAAATAAAGTCTGTTAATTCTTATATCGTAAGATTTTCCTATTAATTTAATGGGAATTTTATGATTATGAAGATAAAATATAAAAATGGATATAAAATACTCTTGAAATCCTGACGAATATTTAGTATACTAATATTCGTCCGTTTTGGGCAAAAACATATGCGCCCGTGGCCAAGTGGATAAGGCACAGGTTTCCTAAACCTGCATTCGGATGTTCGAGTCATCTCGGGCGTACCAGATGAAAGCTGTCAATTATATTGATTGGCGGCTTTTATCATATTAATATGGCAGAAAACAGTATATGCTTTGTTAACTCCAATAATGGTTTGACAACGAATATTTAATTGGTTATAATTTATTCGCAGCGTAAATGAAGCAAGATAAATATTGGATCTTTCAGAATTTGCTTTGCTGGAGGTTTTAAGTTTAATTGGAAACTGTCAGGGCTACACATGAACGGTTTATGTATGAGGCTTTGAAGGAAGCTGTTAAAGCTTTAAAGAAGGATGAAACACCTATTGGTGCTGTTATCGTAAGGGATGGGATGATAATCTCAAGGGGGCATAACGAAAAGGAATTAAAGAAGGACCCCACAAACCATGCGGAGATTACAGCCATAAGGAAGGCCTGCAAAAGGCTGAATACATGGAGACTAAATGATTGCGACATGTATGTTACGCTCGAACCCTGCACAATGTGCGCAGGTGCAATAATACAAGCCAGGGTCGGAAGGCTCTTTATAGGTGCGGCAGATCCGAAGGCTGGTGCTGCAGGATCGGTTATTGACGTGTTGAAGGTTGACAGCTTCAACCACAGAGTTGAGGTAACATATGGAGTACTGCATGAAGAATGCTCCAGGGTTTTGAAGAATTTTTTCAAGGAATTGAGAAAGAGGAAAACTAAATAGCTTTTTATATACGGAGAGATGGTTGAGCTGGTCGAAGGCACCTGACTCGAAATCAGGAGAACGGGTAACCGTTCCGTGGGTTCGAATCCCACTCTCTCCGCCATAATTTGAGGGTTTCAGGGTTTTGGCTTGAAGCCCTTTTAATTTACATAATTCATACTTGGGGACTATCAATAATAAAAGTTACTTAAAGTTGTAAAAAAATTTTCATAAGGTCTGGATCAGAGCTGGCATTATCGGGACATGAGAAATTTATCGAAGATTTGACACTCTTTAAGGTACGGTCAGGTATGACGGTGCACCTGTGAAGGGTGAGGGATTTGTAATTATAAATATTGCCAATGCTGCACCGAAGACAAGTATTCAATTTGCGGCTGATACTGAAAAAATTTAATGTTTTTTTAAATTTTTAAAGGTATCCTGTAGCAGGGTACTTTTTATTATAGGGTGTGGCTTAAGTGTTATAGCGCTTGGTTAGGGACTATTAAAAATAGAGTTAACGCCTATTTCAAGGTTTCGAGGATAGGCTTCTAAAACTGTATTTAAGTTTCTTTATCTTCTACAAAACGTAGCTCGCTATAAAACAAAATTTGATCGATTACATCCAAAATAAAGAAATTACTATAAACGTGTATCCCTACATAATATCCATTTATCAATTAGCCTCTAACCTCTTTCTCAGCTATTGAATGTATATTCGTGATGCTATAGCCAAATCCTTGATATGCTACTGATTCACCATTTGACAGCGGACCTATATACTTTGTAAAAACAGGTTTTTATCATTACGTAGCCTTGAAGTATCTATATTTACCATAACAAAATGTATGATTAATGATATTATAACAATAATTAAAAGTGTTTTTGATATGCTTCTCTTTAGTTGTTTCATGTTTTTCACCTTTCAAAATTTAGCTTTATTTATTTTGCCTAACATAAGGCACCTGAGAAGGGTGAAGATATTAAGATTACAAATTCAGCACCGACAAATAGTATTCTATTTACAGCAGATTCGGCAAATATTTAATAATAAAGGGCCGATTTAAAAAAATTATTTGTTATAGGTCAACAAGGCTGTGATAATACAGAAAACAAGACTTCTAAAAATGATTTTTAGCTGCCCATTTTTCAACTATTTTCTCAAGAAAATCTCTATTCCTCAAGCTTCTTGACTTATAATAAGCTGTTCGTTCATCTTTAGGCAAACAGCTTATTGCTGCAAGAAATGCTCTTGCTACCCAAGGGTCCATTGTTGAAACATTGAGTAATTTGTTTTCTCTAAAATAACTAAGATTTCTTGAACGACCGATACTTAATAGTAATTCTCTTTTTGTAAGATTATCATTAAATTCTCCTAACATACTTATAAATACATTACAATTATCCCATTCATCGTTTTTAGAAAATAAGCTAAAAAGCCAGGAACGATTAAACTCCAGTTCACTAATAAAGCTACTTTTTATCAATCGCAAGACGGTATTCCCAATTTTATGTTTTTGCTCAATACTAAATGACTTTACTCTATGTAAATAACTAATTATTGTTTTTAGAATAGGAAAAAGCTTTCTTATATTTTCTTCCTTAAGTATAAATTCAGCAACTTCTGTATTGTCAAACCTCGCTAAATTTCCAATCAAAATTTTGATAAAACCGTAATCTGGAGTATCATGATCCAGTTCTTCTCTTAACATATTTAGTAAATTTACTTTTCTTAACTCTTCTAGAGTTTCTTCGTCTATACTGTCGAAATCAATTTCATCGTATATACTTGTTCCAATGCCAGCACTTGAACAAAGTTCATAAAACTCTTTTAAGAATTTGTCTTCTTCACTTTCATTAAAAATTCTTAAATATTTTTTTGTGAATACTTCTTTTGTTATTATTTTTGTCTTTGGCTCATTTAGTTTTAAATTTAACATATCATAAAGTTTTTGAGCTAAAAAAGCCAACTTTTTATATGCCTCAGATTCAGATTTACAAAAAATCCTATAATCATCGACAAATCTAACAAAAACAATATCTTTATCATTTAAAATTTGGTCTATTTCATTGAGAATCAATTCAGCAATAGGTCGACTAAATTGTGGACCTATTGGAAGGCCTTTATGTGTTTGATTGCAATGCATTGCCTTTATTGTATTTATTAAAGATTCAGCATGTGCTATTTTACCACTTGTTTTTACACATTCGCGAAGGTGGGTTTCAATGTTATGTAAATAAATACTTGGATAAAAGTCTGCTATGTCTGTAACAACTATATAATTATATTCATCTAAATCAATAATCCTTTTAGCTTCTCT
>JAAZCB010000830.1 GCA_012513545.1 Clostridiaceae bacterium | reverse complement strand
CGTAAGTTTTTGCAAGCTCTCTGGTATAAAGAATGTCCACGTCTCATCTCTCCTTTAGTTGACTTACTTCTATAATACACCATCAGCCTTTCAATCACATTTATATTACATTACAATTTTGTAAGGAAGCACTGTAAACTGTTGACTCGTCATGTCTTGTTATTTCTTTGGGCAATACAATTTGAAAGGTAGTCCCTTTGTCAGGTATATCAAAGAGCCTTATATAACCGTTATGCATTCCACAATAAGCTTTGCAATGGAATGACCAATCATAAATTTTTCTCCACTAGATATAATTAACAAAAAAGCCACTCAACTCAGAGCAGCTTCATACAAACATCTTTTGACAATACAATTATAACATGGGTTATTTTCCATGTCTATTCCAATATTTTTTCAGGCTCCTCCTTAACATAAGAAGGATTCTTATTCTTTCCTTACACAAAATTTAATATGTCCTTGTTGTCTCCAACCTTTCACTTTGATTCTTGATTTCATTAATCATACTAAATATATTGTTTACCCTATCATTCTGTTCTTCCATAGATGCCAGCATTTCCTCAGAAGAAGCTGCATGCTCTTCAGTAATTGAAGCAATACATTCCATCTCATCTCTAACTTTTCCAAATAGGGTAATAGTATTTTCTAACATTCTCAGCTCATTTTCAATACCAGTATCAATTTCTATAAACAAATGGTTTAACTTTTCAAAATTAACATTCACTTTGTCAACAATTACCTCACCTGATTGAGTTGCTAAAGTTCCGCAATGTACTTTATCCAAAGCCATTTTGCTATCATCTCTTATCTGCATTATAACTTTGTTAATCAATGATACAGTATTATTACTTTTTTCTGCTAGATTCCTCACTTCTGCTGCTACCACTGCAAAACCCTTTCCTGCTTCACCTGCTCTTGCAGCCTCAATGGTTGCATTTAGAGCTAGAAGATTAGTTTGTTCTGCTATTTGATGGATGCTTTCCAGAAAGTTACACACTTCATCCATGCTGTTTTGAAGCTTACAAACTGTAGAATAAGACTCATTTACAGCATCATTAATTATTTTAATCTGATTACCCATCTCATTTATATTTCTAACACCCTCATCTACTATGTCTTTAGTAGCAACTGAAACCTCTGATAACTTTTTTGAAATTTCAGATGTCTGATTTACCTGGTCATCAGCTTTCATCATAATATTAGTAATATTGCTGATACTATCTACTTGTATCCCCATACTTTTTGTCACATCTTCAGCAGCAGTAGCGACAGCATTGCTTGACTCCTTTATTGTTTTCAAATAGTCGGTACAATCAGCAACTGTGGTATTTAAAACAACTGTACTCTTATTAATTGTCGACATTGTATTTTCCATTTTTTCAAGTAAACTGTAAGCTTTTTGCTCATTTTCACTTGATTTTAGAATCATCTCTTCGCCCCACCGTGTAATGAAATACAGCAAACAGATTATAATATTAATTGAAATTATCGACATTACAATAATTTTCCCTGACATTATCTGCGAAGTTATCATAGTTATATCAAATAGAATTGCAAAAATTGCAAAGTTCCTTTTATTAAAATAAATCGTCATTGCCATAATAGGGATAAGCTGTGTAATCGACATTCCGCTTTTCTGTTCTGGGGGTGCCTTTTGAATAATAGAAGTTAAACCAACTAATATAGAAAAACAAGCACAAATTCCTATATATTTACTGCTTTTATTGTTTTTATAAGAAAGCACTCCCCAAATAATAACAACATTTGTTAATAGAAATGGAATTGATACAATACTTGCAAAATCTTTTTTAACAAAACTTGATATCATGAAAAATAGTCCATAAGCTCCAAATATTATTAGAATGACTTTATTAACTTTTCTAGTATGGTTTTCAAGAATTTTTTGTCCCATAAACAAACCCCTTAACCAAATAAATTTTTATCACAAAACATGAAATATAATTAGCAGATAGATTGGATTATATTCTTCCGTATTGATATGGATAATCTATTAGTCTATATCAAAAAATAACATATTTAACCTTCAAGGTTTCATGCCTATCATGAAACTATATTTCTCTCAAAGATATATATGATTTTTAAAACTAATGAAAAGTACTTG
>JAAZCB010000829.1 GCA_012513545.1 Clostridiaceae bacterium | reverse complement strand
TCAAACATACCATAAGCGAGGTTTGTGTCAAGTAAAAGCTGGCAATTATCTTCATCCTGTTATTCCATTGGTTTTACTTGATTATTGCATATGTTTGTCACTTTTCTGGTTCTTTCCAAAGTTAGTTGGTTTAGCGTTTTAATTCAAGCCGCAATAGTTTGTTCTTTAAAAGTTTAAAACTGTTGCGGCCAAACATAATTCGCTTCACAACCTTCAATTTATTTACACTACCTTCAGCCAGTCCATTATTATAATCCATCTCAATAGCCTTTTTTACTGCAGCTATATCTCGCCGGATTCCATTTACAAAACTGGTTATCTCCTCTATATTCATTTTTTCCGCTTCAGACATCCATTTTTCAAGCTCTTCCGGCTTCTTTGAAAAAAGGGTCTGCTTAAAGCTGTATACCGCATCATAAATACTGCCAATGACCGGATACTTTTCTATAACCTTATCCAATTGTACCTGTGTGATTTCCTTTACTCTATCCAATGGTTTATACAAAAGTCTTATAATCCATTTTCTCTCTATCTTCTCAACAGGACCGCCTTTATCTGATTTAGCTTCCTTCAGTAACTTCCTCTCACGAGTAGTAAACATCCGAATGGTTGATGCAGCTCCGTCATATCCATCTTCCCTGATGGCAACCTCGATTTCCTTAAAAGTTCTTCCTTTTCCTAGCATTTCTTTTATCACATCTGCATAGGGTTTTATCTTACTGTTTGTAGTCGTATTGTAGAGACCATGCACCGGATTGAACTCAGCGCGGAGATATCTCTTTACAGTAGAACGTGAAATGCCTAACTCTTCTGCGACCTTGCTCGGTTTGTATCCTTGTTCTTCTAACTTTTTTGCCTTATTTACCATATTTGTTTTCTTTTCACAGTTAGCATTGTGTTCTCTTGTTGGAAAATCCTCTTTTGTCCCTTTATCCCAGTAGTCTATCGATGTAGTTCCGTCATAGTGAGAAGCGGAAGCAGGAACTCCGAAATTGGCAGTCATCAAGCCTGTAACGTACTTTTTTGAAGCATCGGTCAAACCCTTCAATAGGTGAAAGCGGTCACTTATCTGCACAATATTTTCATTTGCCTGCTTTATTGCACTATTGTAGGATACTGATCCATCACGGGATACTATTTCAAGGTTAGGGTAAATCTTCAACCATTTCGCTACAGCATCAACTTCCCTAGAATCTAACAGGTCAATGACTCGGTGGGTATCTATATCGACCAAAATCGTTCCATAGGAATGACGCTTTTTAAACGCAAAATCATCTATACAGACTTTAGTGATTTTTTCTTTGTCAAGA
Source organism: Clostridiaceae bacterium (assembly GCA_012513545.1). The sequence goes on along the minus strand of JAAZCB010000829.1, from coordinate 9,996 downwards.
AGAGGTATATCTTTTTTTTAAGAGATTACAGATAGTACTTTTGCCAACAGTCACAATCCCATCCTTCAAGATATTTGATGCGGCAACGGAACTTGTGCTGATGGATACATCAATAATCTTATCAAGAAGCCTCTTTGTCTTTTTCCCTTTTGAGAAAAGGAAATCAAATTTTTCAGCGAAAGTGGTATGCGCGCAATCAGAGTTCAGGCAAAACATCTTTCGGTTATTGATAATAAGTTTACATTTCTTTCCCATGATAGGTAGATCCTGAAAACTGCGTTCGTAAGTGCTGTGTCTCTTATTGGATATACTACCACAGTATGGACACCGCACTTCTTTTCTGTTGGAAGCTACATGAATTATCACCATATCGTCAAGGATTTCATGTCCAAGATATTCTAAATTCTCATCCAGCATCTTAATAAATTCATCCATTTTTATTTCCTCTGCTATCTTTAGTATATTGTAAGTACATTATACTAAAGATAGGATTATAAATCAACTAACTTTGGAAAGAACCACTTTTCTCTTGACAATATCATGTAACTAATATTATAATTAATTCAATTCAACGATTTATCGATTTAGCGCGATAAAGTGATAAAGCGAGGTGCGGAATTTGGGTAAATGGAAGATATATACACCGGAAGGTGTTCAGGACATTTTGGTGAATGAGTGCTTCAATAAGAGAAATCTTGAGGACAAAATAAGGAAAGTATTCTCAAGTCACGGGTATTATGAGGTTGAGACCCCTATAGTAGAGTTCTATGATGTTTTTTCTGCAGAGACTGATATTACACCGCAGGAAACAATGTTCAAGTTTTTTGACGGACAGGGAAGGATTCTGGTTTTGAGGCCGGATTTGACAATACCTGTTGCAAGGGTGGCCGCCACTAAGTTTAAGGATACCAATTATCCTTTGAGACTTTCATACATTGGTAACTCTTTCAGATACAACGAACTTGGCGGAGGAAAGCAAAAGGAGTTTACCCAGGCGGGTGTTGAACTTCTTGGAGTTAATTCGCCTGAAGCGGATGCCGAGATTATTGCCACTGCAATAGATGCTTTGTTAGCATGCGGACTTGAGAATTTTCAACTGGATATCGGTCAAGTGGAATTCTTTAAGGGTCTGATGGAGGAGACAGGGCTCTCAAGTGAAGAAACAGAGCAGATGAGGCTTTTGGTTGACAGCAAGGATTTTGTTGCTATTGAGGAACTCGTTAAGGTCCACGACATAAAAGACCATTTAAAGGAGCTTATCTTCAACCTTCCGGGGTTGTTCGGCTCAATTGACGTTATTGACAGGGTAAAGGAATATCCTATAAACAGGCGCTGCATCAATGCGCTGGAGAACCTCAAAAGGGTACTTGAAATAATTGACGACTACGGTTACTCAAAATATGTTTCGGTGGACCTTGGCATGGTTCAAAGTGTCAACTACTACACGGGAACAATATTCAGGGGCTTTACATATGGAGTTGGCTTTCCTATATTAAGTGGGGGAAGATATGACGGGTTGGTTGAGAAGTTCGGCAAAAGCAGTCCTGCGACCGGATTCTCATTAGGAATTAATATGATTATGATGGCACTTGACAGACAGAAGATTGAAATGGGTAAACCGGTTATCGACAGTCTTATATGTTATAAGAAAGAGGGAAGAAAGACGGCCTTTGAGATTTGTGAAACACTTAGAAAACAAGGACTGTCAGTGGAAGTGGATATAACTGGTGCAGGCATCGGGGAAATCAAAAAATATGCTGAACAAAAAGGAATAGGCGGAATACTGTTTGTTCCAGACAGTAAAAACATAGAGGTTCATAACGTTGAAAATGGTGATATAAAAGCTGTTTCAATAGATGAACTTTTAAAAAGCGGAGGTGCTCTATGAGATACTTGACGATAGCATTATCAAAGGGCAGGCTTACGGAACTTTCCGTACAGCTTTTTGAAGCTATAGGGCTTGACTGTACAGAGCTTAAAAGTTCAACCAGGAAGCTTATTTTACAGGATGAAAAAAACAAAATAAAGTTCTTTCTGGCAAAGCCAAGCGATGTTCCTACCTATGTTGAGTATGGAGCTGCAGATATCGGGATTGTGGGAAAAGACACACTTTTAGAAGAGGGCAGGAACCTGTATGAGGTGTTAAACCTCGGATTTGCTGCATGCAGGATGGTGGTTGCAGGCCCTGCGGAGCTCTACGGGAAGCTCGACCAGCTTAACAATAAGAGGGTGGCTACAAAGTACCCCAGAATTGCAAGGGAGTATTTTGAGCATAAGAGAAGAGAATCCATTGAAATAATAAAGCTTAATGGTTCGGTAGAGCTTGCACCATTGGTGGGACTCTCAGAGGTAATTGTGGATCTTGTGGAGAGCGGCAGAACGCTTAAGGAAAACGGACTTGTGGTGCTGGACGAGATTGCAGATATCAGCGCAAGGCTTGTTGTAAACAGGGTCAGCATGAAAATGGAAAGCGAAAGAATAAACAGGATAATAGACGGAATCAGAAAAGAGCTTGAGAAGAGGTGAAGTAAGTGTTGAAGGTAATTGATCTTAGAAATGGCAGGGACAGTGAAATATTTGAGAAGCTTGCCTCAAGAAGCCAGATGGAGTATGGAGACGTTTTGAGGCGTGTTGAAGACATAGTCAAGGATGTCAGGCAGGATGGAGACCGGGCTGTGGTTAAATACACCTCAATGTTTGACAAGGTCGACCTTGACCCGGAAAGTCTCAGGGTAACAGAGGAGGAAATAAGGGAAGCATATGAAAAGATTGATTCCAGGCTTTTAGAGGTTATTAAAAAGGCCAGGGAAAACATAGAGAAGTTTCATGAAAAGCAGAAGGAAAACTCCTGGTTTACAACCGAAGAGGGAGGGATTATCCTGGGGCAAATGTACAGGCCTCTTGAGGTTGTTGGGGTGTATGTTCCGGGAGGGACTGCTGCATATCCCTCTTCTGTACTTATGAATACACTTCCTGCAAAGGTGGCGGGGGTTTCTAAAATTGTCATGCTGACACCTCCGGGAAAAGGTGATGGAAAGATTAATCCGGCAATTCTTGCAGCTGCAAGTGAGGCTGGGGTTGATGAAATATACCGGGTCGGGGGAGCGCAGGCTGTTGCAGCAGCAGCTTTCGGTACTGAGAATATCCCAAAGGTTGATAAGATCGTCGGACCCGGAAATATATATGTTGCTATGGCAAAAAGGACGGTATACGGCTACTGTGATATAGATATGATAGCCGGTCCAAGCGAAATTATGGTGGTTGCGGACGATACCGCCAATCCGGGCTTTGTAGCTGCAGACCTTTTATCACAAGCTGAGCATGACGTTCTGGCTTCCTGCATACTTGTTACCACCTCGGAAAAACTGGCACAAGAGGTGGAAAAGGAACTCGTAAGGCAGCTTGAAGCCTTGCCGAGAAAGGAAATTGCACAAAAATCGATTGAAGACTTTGGAGCTGTAATAATTACTGAAGATGTTGACAAAGCTGTTGAGGTAGTGAACAGAATAGCTCCCGAACACCTCGAGCTTTGTGTGAAGGACCCTTTCGACACCTTGAGTGATATAAAAAATGCAGGGGCAATTTTTCTAGGTAATTATTCCTCTGAGCCTCTGGGCGATTATTTCGCAGGACCCAACCATGTCCTTCCTACAAGCGGCACTGCAAGATTTTTCTCTCCTTTAAACGTATCTGATTTTATAAAGAAGAGCAGTATTATTTCCTATTCAAGAAAGGCTTTGGAGAACATAAAGGAGGACATAATACTTTTTGCAGAGGCGGAGGGTTTAAAGGCTCATGCAAATGCAGTCAGAATAAGATTTGATAAAAAGTTAAACGGGGGTGACTGAAATGATCAGCGACCTGGTTAGACCCGAACTTAAAGGTTTTGTACCTTATAAATCAAAGAATATGCCATACAGGGTTAAGCTCGATGCTAATGAGAGCCCTTTTGGTCTTCCGGAAGGAATAAGAAGAAGGATTGCGGATTATTTTCAAAATGGAGCGGAACTTAATATATATCCCGATTCGGACTCGGTCAAACTAAGGGACACTCTGGCAAAATACTGGAAGGTAGACCCGGAAGGTATTGTAACAGGAACAGGTTCTAATGAGTTAATAAAAAACATAATAAATGTATTTGTACAAAAGGGTGAAAGGATAGTATTGCCAAGTCCTTCCTTTGAGATGTACAGTTTGAATTCAATTATGTCGGGAGGTATCCCTGTAGAGGTTGTATTAAGATGTGAAAATGGTTTTAAGTATGACACTGATGAGTTTATAGATGCTGTAATAAGACAGAAAGCGAAAATGGTATTCCTGTGCAATCCCAATAATCCCACAGGAAACCTGATTAGTAATCCGGATATTGAGAAAATTGCAGGTTCCTGCAGTAATTCAGTTATTGTTGTAGATGAGGCATACGCAGAGTTTTCCGGGCAGAGTGCAGTGCCTCTTGTAACAAGATATAGTAATATCGTAGTACTCCGTTCCTTTTCAAAAGCCTATGGATTGGCAGGAGTCAGGTGCGGTTATTCAATAAGCAGCAGGGAGATGGCAAACGAGATAAACAAGATAAAGGCGCCATTTAACCTGAACTCCCTGACCCAATTTATAGCCTGCCTTGTATTTGAAGAAAGGGAGGAGGCCGAAAGAAGAATAAAGTATCTTTGTGACCAACGTGATTATCTTTTTAGCGAACTTTCCGGAATTAACGGGGTTACTGCTTATCCTTCCGAGGCTAATTTTATTCTGATAAAGCTGCCTGACGCACCAGGTATAACTATGGAGTTGGCTAAAAGAGGAGTCTTGGTAAGAGGATTTGAGAAGAATCCGCTTCTCAGGGATTATATCAGGGTTAATACGGGGACAAGGGAGCAGAATGAGATTTTTATCAATGAGCTCAAAGCAATTTTAAGTGCTTAAATTTAGTTTTTTTCTATATAATATAGAAATAATAAGGATGTATTTGTTATAATGAAAAAGGGTTTTTTATGAATGGAAAAAAGTTCTTCGGAGGCAATTTGATGAGTAGAAAAACTGAAATAAACAGAAAAACTAATGAAACAGATATTTTCTTAAGTCTTGACATGGATGGGACAGGTAAGAGCAGTATAAGCACAGGGGTTGGTTTTTTAGATCATATGCTGAATCTTTTCTCAAGGCACGGGCTGTTTGATTTGACAGTAAAGGCAAAAGGCGACCTTGAGGTTGATGCTCACCACACGGTAGAGGATGTTGGAATTGTGCTTGGTCAGGCAATAAAAAATTCCCTGGGTGAAAAGAAATCAATAAAAAGATACGGCTCTTCCTTTGTACCCATGGATGAGGCCCTGGCAATGGTGGCGCTGGATTTGGGAGGAAGGCCGTTTTTAGTTTTTGATGCTGTATTAAAGTGTGAAAGGCTGGGGAATATGGAAACAGAACTGGTAGAGGAATTTTTCAGAGCCGTTTCCTATAACTCAGGCATGAATCTCCATATAAAGGTTCATTACGGCAGTAACACTCATCACATTATTGAGGCTGTCTTCAAGGCCTTCGGAAGGGCTCTTGATGAAGCTTCAAGCCTTGACGGAAGAATAGAAGGAGTTATGTCTACAAAAGGAACTATTTAACTTTATAAATATGAATTAATTTAAGAGAGGTATGATAAAAATGCTGCTAGACAATACTGATTTTATTAATATGCCAATTTATATTAAAGGGAAAGTAAGAAATGTATACGATTTGGGTGATAAGCTGCTGATTGTTGTAACAGACAGGATATCGGCATTTGACGTAGTTTTTTCAGACCTAATACCCAACAAGGGAAAGGTACTGAACAGGATTTCCGAGTTCTGGTTTAACTATACGAAGGATATAGTTGGAAACCATGTTATCACTACTGATGTAAGCCAATATCCGGATGGACTTTCAAAATTTAAAGAGGAGCTTGAGGGAAGGTCCATGCTGGTTAAGAAGATAAAAATGGCTGAGGCTGAGTGTATAGTGAGAGGCTATCTCGAAGGCTCGGGGCTTAAGGATTATAACAAGACCGGAAGTATTTGCGGTATAAAGCTTCCAGAAGGTTTAAGGCAGGCTGACAAGCTTCCTGAGCCTATATTTACCCCTTCGACCAAGGCTACGGAAGGGCACGATGAGAATGTCAGCTTTGAAGCACTCTGCAACACCATAGGTGTTGAGCTCGCAAACAAGCTTAAGGATACCAGTATTGCATTATATAAAAAAGCAAGCGAGTATGCTGAAAGTAAAGGAATTATACTTGCAGACACAAAGTTTGAATTCGGTATTCTCGACGGGGAGTTATTAATTGGTGATGAGATGTTCACCCCTGATTCATCCAGATTCTGGGACATGAAGGATTATGAGCCGGGCAGAGCTCAGAAGAGCTTTGACAAACAGTATTTAAGGGAATACCTTGAGACCCTCGACTGGGATAAGAAGCCGCCGGCACCCAAACTTCCCGAAGATGTTATAAAAAAGACAGAACTCAAATATATTGAAGCATATGAACGCTTGTCGGGAAAAAAGCTGTGAGTGGAGTGAGTATAAATTGATTGCAATTATTGATTATGGAGTAGGTAATTTAAAAAGTGTGGAAAAGGCTTTTCATTTTATTGACTGTGATGCAAAGGTTTCCTGTGACAGGGACTTCATTTTAAACGCCGACGCAGTAGTACTACCGGGCGTAGGGGCTTTTGCAGATGCAATTAAAAGCCTTGAGAAAAGCGGGATGTATGAAGTTGTTAAAAAAGTAATTGAAGACAATAAGCCATTTTTGGGAATTTGCCTTGGAATGCAGCTACTGTTTGATTACAGCGAAGAGGGAGGACAGAATGTCAAGGGCCTGGGAGTTTTTAAAGGCGCTATAAGGCAGCTTCCTGAAAACATGAATCTGAAGGTTCCTCATATGGGATGGAATTCACTTGAGATAAGGGGGCAATCACCTTTGTTCAAAGACCTTGGCGGGAATCCTTTTGTATACTTTGTACATTCTTATTATCTTGATACTGATGACAGTGATATTGTGATTGCACGTACAAATTACGGCTTAAATTTTGCGGTTGCTGTTCAAAGAGGAAACATCTTTGCAACTCAGTTTCATCCTGAAAAGAGCGGAGAAGTAGGACTTGCAATTTTGAAGAATTTTGCCGGCATGTTTTAGCAAGAAGCGGCTTTTTGATGTGATATATTTTATAGTTTGGAGGAATAATGCCTATGATTATTTATCCCGCAGTTGATGTTAAGGACGGGAGATGTGTAAGACTTTTACAGGGAGAGTTCAACAAGGTAACTGTATATTCGGAGAATCCTGTTGAAATGGCCCTCAAATGGGAGCAATTGGGTGCACAGTATTTGCATGTGGTTGACCTTGATGGTGCAAGAACGGGTGTGGCTCAGAATATAGCAGTTATCAGTGAGATGGCTGTCAAGTTGGGTATACCTGTACAGCTGGGAGGAGGAATACGCACGATAGAAATGATTGAAACTGTATTATGTAAAGGTATCGAACGTGTTATTCTCGGGACTTCGGCAGTAAGGGACCCGGAACTGGTTAAGAGGGCTATAAAAACCTTTGAGAACAATGTGGTTATTGGAATAGATGCCAAGGATGGAATGGTAGCTATTGAAGGCTGGGCAAAAACCAGTGAGTTTACAGCTATAGGCTTTGCAAAAAAGATGGAGGATTTGGGAGCAAAGACTATAATTTATACCGATATTTCAAGGGATGGAATGCTTCAGGGGCCTAATATTAAGGCAATGGAAGATATGGTCAACTCAGTGAATATTGATATTATTGCATCCGGTGGAGTCAGCAATATTGAAGACATAAGGAAGCTTAAAAATGTTGGAGTATCTGGTGTCATCGTAGGAAAGGCTCTATACACCGGAGATCTTGATCTTAAGCAGGCTATTGAAATAGGCAGTAAGGCGTAAAGGGGTAATTGGAATGCTGACAAAACGTATAATTCCCTGTCTTGATGTTCATGCGGGCAGGGTTGTTAAAGGCGTAAATTTTGTGAATATAAGGGATGCCGGTGATCCTGTTGAGGTAGCGGCTATATATGACAAAGCGGGAGCCGACGAATTGACCTTTTTGGACATAACTGCTTCGTCGGATGCCAGGAGCATTATGCTTGACGTAGTAAGTAGGGTCGCAGAACAGGTATTTATTCCGTTTACAGTTGGAGGCGGGATAAGGACAGTTGACGACTTCAGAGAGATATTAAAGGCCGGTGCCGATAAAATTTCTGTAAATTCGGCAGCAGTCAAAAGGCCTGAGCTTATTTCTGAAGCTGCCTGGCGCTTTGGAAGCCAGTGTGTTGTGGTGGCTATTGATGCTAAGATGCGACAAGACCATTCAGGCTGGGATGTTTATTTGAATGGGGGAAGGATCAACACTGGAAGGGATGCTGTAAAATGGGCTATAGAGGCTGAAAAGGCCGGCGCAGGAGAGATTCTTCTGACCAGTATGGATTGTGACGGAACAAAAAACGGGTATGATATTGAATTGACCAGAAAAGTTTCTGAAAGTGTTAAAATACCTGTTATAGCTTCAGGTGGTGCAGGTACAATGGAGCATTTCCTGGAGGCACTTACAGACGGTAAAGCGGATGCAGTACTTGCAGCCTCGCTGTTCCATTACAGGGAAATGGAGATATCGGACCTTAAGAGGTACTTGAAGGAAAAAGGAATAGAGGTAAGACTTTAAAGTAAAAAAGGATAAGGGGTATTTAAAAATGCATGAGATAATAAAAGATCTGAAGTTTGATGCAAATGGCTTGATACCTGTAATTACACAGGACTATAAGACTAATGAAGTACTTATGCTGGCGTACATGAATGAGGAAGCCTTCAATAAATCGGTTGAAACGGGAAAAGTCCACTATTTCAGCAGAAGCAGGAACAAATTGTGGCTAAAGGGTGAATCCTCAGGCCATTTTCAAAATATAAAGTCAATAAAACCTGATTGTGACAATGATGCACTCCTTATAAAGGTTGAACAGATTGAAGCTGCGTGCCATACCGGGCATTATTCATGCTTTTACAGGGAAATTGAAAAGGATGCAGTAAAGGAAACCTCTGAAAAGGTTTTTGATGAGAAGACTGTTTATGGTGACAAGTCAAAGGTGCTCCAGGAGGTATATGATGTAATTGTTGACAGGACAATTCATCCTAAAGAGGGTTCATATACAAATTACCTTTTTGAAAAGGGACTTGATAAAATACTGAAAAAGGTTGGAGAGGAAACGGCAGAGGTTATTATTGCTTCAAAGAACAAGGACAAGGGAGAAATAACCTATGAAATCTCCGATCTTTTCTATCACCTCTTTGTATTAATGGTTGAGAGAGGTGTTAAACCTGACGATATTTACGATGAGCTTAAAAAAAGAAGGTAATAAATAATACCCGGGGGTGTAGCTTTGGATTGTTATAAGCTTAAGCGTTTGCTCAAGCAGGAAGAGGGTCCGAAACTTGACTTCAAGGCAGAACTTAAGTTGTCCACAGAAAGTGAAAAAAAGGAACTGACCAAAGATGTAATAGCCATTGCCAATTCAAGAGGCGGAAGGGGATATATCGTTTTTGGGGTTGAAGACAAGTCAAAGAAAATCCTAGGAATTGATCCCGGTGAATATACTGAAGAACAGATTCAACAGATTATATATAACAGGTGCGATCCTCCAGTTCCCATATCAATGGATTTTGTCAAAGCGGGTGGGAAGACTCTGGGGGTTCTTACCATATACAGAAGCAACCACAAGCCTCATCAGATGATGCAGAATGGTGCATTTTATTTAAGAAGAGGTTCTACCACTGATACTGCCAGAAGAAGCGAAATAGCCAATTTACTGCAGGAAAACGGGCTTATGACTTATGAAACGGTCATTCTAAAGAATGCTGGCATGGAAGAACTCGATTTCGAGCTTATAGGAGGCTATTTCAGGAACCTCAACGTTATAAGCGACAAACCAAGCGAGCTGTTGCTCGAAGCCTTGG